>DASRQP010000001.1:0-11775 GCA_035696585.1 Candidatus Acidiferrales bacterium
CGATTCTCCTTAGCAGGGTAATTCCGCAACCGAGAGCGTATTATATAACGTCCGTGTCAAGCAATCCTGCTGCGTGGGGTGCGTGTTTGGCGGAAAACAGGGAATATCCCGAGCGTCCCGTAATCGCCGTCGGCGGAGTAGTCGTTTCCGGCGCGCGTGCGCTCCTCATTCGCCGCGCCCAACCGCCTCTTGAGGGTCGCTGGTCCATTCCTGGCGGAATCCTCGAACTCGGCGAAACAATTGCGCAGGGAATCGAGCGTGAGCTTATGGAAGAAGCTGGCGTCCATATCCGCCCTCTTGAATTGATTGAGATTTATGAGAAAGTCCTGCGCCTTCCCAACCAGCCCCCGCAATATCATTTCGTGATTTTGGATTATCTTTGCGAATTTCTCGGCGGGAACGCGCTGGCAGGAAGCGATGTCACGGATGTTGCTTGGTCCACCGAAGACGAACTCGATCGTTTTAATCTCACCACCGAGGCCAAGCGCGTCGTCAAACGCGCCTTCGCCATGTGTCGCGAACGCCAACGCGCCGCTCATACCTAGCCGTTCGTCCTTCGACACGTTGCTGAAGAATTCAGTTTCTCACTAGGGCCAATCAGTTTTGTGGCAGGGCGGGGATTCATCCCCGCCGTAAGGACCGTCCCGCCTCAGGGGTTTTAACCCCTGAGGTCACACCGATACTCGGCGACAGCATTTTGCGCAGCCAGGCACGACGCCGCTTTGCCTTCGACTTTCAGGAGGCCGGGGCTTTAGCCCCGGCGCAAGCATTGTTTTTTGAATAGGGGCTTTAGCCCCTGAAGCCTTATCTAATTTCCAGCGAGCTGCTAGCCGAAAAAACAATTCTTCACCGAGCCTTTTCCGAAGTTCGCGACGCCACCCAGCCCAAAAGAGTTCCCGCCGACACCCAAAACGGAAAAATTCCATACAGCGTGTCGGAGACTGAATGCGAGTGGCGATCAATGGCCGTAAACACCTGCAGGCAGAACGCCACCGTCAGAATCAGCGCCAGCCAACCCGGCCACGCCACCGGCCGGTAGAACCATCCCCATTCATGGAACCATTTGGCTTTCATCCGATCATCTCCTAATTTTCGGCTGAGATTTTCTCTGAATTCCACGGCGATGGCATCAATGGACGAAGTCATAAATTTCGTCCGCAATCCAGTAGTTCGTGAACACGATGGCGAAAAGCGTTCCGATCACCCACAAGCCCCACCGCCAGCGCCGCCACAGAGCGCGAAAAGATGAATGCTGCATCGGAAGATCCGCAAGATAAGCGGCGCAGTAACAAAGATTGGCCAGCGCAGCAAGACCCAGCAGCGCCCCGAGCGAGGACCACGTGAACGCAGGACGAAAATGCGGCCATGTCCGCGCAATCCAAATCAGCACGACTGCGACGAGCAGAAAATTGTAAATGACGCGCCGCCGCTCCCAGTAACCCAGGGCGTCGCTCAGAATGCCGCGCGGCTCAGCTGATTGAGGAGTCGTAAAGGAACTGGATGTGCTCATGTGCAAACCTCCGCGGCGGAGCTTGACATTCCGGCCTAGTGAAAGTTGGTGAGAATCCAGAAATTTGCGAGCGCAACAGCCAGGAGCATCCCCGCGAACCATAGCATCCAACGGCGCCGGCGCCACAAATCTCGGAACGACGAGTACTGGACGAAAACGTCGAGGCAATACGCCACGGAATACAGAACGTTCGCGAGCGCCGCCATCACGAAAAGTGCGAGAATCGGCGCCCACATCGGTGCTTCGCGAAAATGCGTCCACGTAGCGGCAATCCAGACGATCACCACGGCGACCAGCACGAGGTTATACGGGATGCGACGAAGTTCCCAAAAACGAATCGCATCGTCAAGGATTCCGCGCAACTCACGGGCCTGCAAATACTGAACCGGTTCTGGTGTGTTCATTCACGACTCCTCTTCTTGCTAAAATGATTGCAACTCATCGGGAATTCTTACGAAAGAGTCCCAGAGGTTTTGCCAAAAAACTGTAGCCGATCAGTACTCCGGCGATTTCCAGTCCCAGGTAAACCGAGACGACCAAAGCAAGTTTGGCGTGAGGGATTCCGGTGCCCTCCGACGCTTCTCCCGCGACGAAGAAAAGTCCCATCAGAATGCCGGCAGCCGCCACGATGAACCACTGGTATTTATGCGCCCACGAAACCGGGGGCGCCGCACCTTCATTCCGTTTTTCAACAGTGCGATAGGGTATTAGAGCTACCGCCCACGCCCAGATCGAGACAAAAAGAAGCGCAGCTCCGGCAAGAATCGTCAGTAATTCTCCAAGAAAATGCCGGCGCAAATTTTCTGGATAGAAGGCCAGCGCAAGAGCGGCCGCAAGAGAAACAACGGCTGCTTTTTTCCAATCCTTCACCACTTTCGGCAACGTCATCTCCCGCGCGGCGCGACGCAACAGAATGCCGGTCATCACGGTTAGAACTGCCATGCCGCCAAGGCGAGAGACGAGTCTGTGTCCCGCCGCTGAGCCCAGCCACAGCGATGCGTGACGCGCGGCTCCCACTGCGTCGCTCGCCAGCGTGACGCCCACGGAAAGCACGGCCGCCATCTGCGCGCGCATCACAAATACCTTGCGCTCCAATGACGCAACCTCCGAACCCTGCGGCCGGAACGCGCGAATCAGGCAGACCACTCCACAAAAGAGAGCTGCTTGAATGCCGAATGAGCCCACCGCGTCGTACGGGTCTTCCGCGAAGGCGTTGACCGCTGAAAGCGCCGCATCATGCTTGGTGTGCATGAAGAAAAAATAAAACAGCAGCGCCAGTAGGAACGTCAGAAGCGCGTTGATTCTAAATCTTGGAGGCATGGGATTAGTGCGATACGGCGCTCGCTGCGCCAACCGGCGCGCGCCCAAATCTCCGGTCTCTCGCGTGAAACTCACGCACTGCATTCTCCAAATCTTCCATACCGAATTCCGGCCACATACGCTCGGTGAAGTGCAGCTCCGCATAAGCGCATTCCCACAGAAGAAAATCGCTCAGCCGCTGTTCTCCTCCCGTGCGGATCAGCAAATCCACATCGGGAGACGCATCCGGCGCATTCGTCACCTGCCCAACACGCCGCGAAAATTCTTCCTGCGTCACTTCTGTGCTCGACATCATCCAGCACGCCGCCCGCAGCATCGCCTCCCGCGCGGAATAATCCACCGCGATTCGCAGGTCCAGCCCCACATGCTCCGCGGTTGCCGTCTCCACCGCTTCAATCGCCGCCACCAGCGCGCTCGGTAAACGGTCGCGTCTGCCAATCACGCTGACGCGCACGTCGTGCTCCCCCGCGCGCAGCGCCTGCGCAAAAAAATATTTTTCCAGTAAGCCAAAAAGCGCGCCCACTTCGTCAGGATGCCTCTGCCAATTATTCGCCGAGAACGCAAAAAGCGTCAGCGTGTCGATCCCCATCGCCGGAGCCGCTCCCACCACGCGACGCACAGCCTCCACTCCCGCGCGGTGTCCCGCCGAACGCGGCAAGCCCCGTGCCTCCGCCCAGCGCCCGTTCCCATCCATTAAAATCGCCACGTGCAATCCTTGCGGCGGAACGATATACAAAGTACTTTCGATCATAAAGTCACCGGGCAAATTTTTTTGCCTCTCCTATCCTTCCCGCGTCGCGCGAATTAACGCTTCCATATGGTCCAGGTAATGCTCCAAAGCGCGCCGCCCCGGCGTGGTCAAACGAAACTCCGTCTTCGGCAGCCGCCCCGCAAAAGATTTTGTGCACGCAATGTAACCCGCATCTTCCAGTTTGCGCGCGTGGACGCTCAAATTTCCATCGCTCGCCCCCACCAGTTTCTTCAATTCGTTGAAGCTCAGCGTCGCGTTCACCGCCAGAGCGCTGATGATCCCCAGCCGCGTCCGCTCGTGAATGATCCGGTCCAGCGAACGCGCTGCTTCTTCCGCCGGCCGGTTCCGAACCGTCTCCAGTTCCTGTCTTTCCAGTTTCCCTTCGCGCGATGCGCGCACTGTCGCCGATTTACCCACCGTAACTCCTCGCAATCACTGTCCCAAACACAATGTGAAACCCTCCGAAGCCAATTGCCAGCAGAGCGTCGCTCCATCCCGCGGGACAGAAAAACGCCACCGTCCCCAGCACCATGAAGCACAATCCCATAAACGGCACCACGCGGATCGAAAACGCACCGCCCGTCACCACTCCCGTCCCGTAAAGCAGCAGCCACGTCGCCGGAATCGCCGCCACAAATCCAGCATGAAATAAAACATACGTCAGAATCGCTCCAACGAAAATCGGCGGCACAAAGCTAAGCGCGAACTTGCGTCCCGGCCCGGTCAGCAGCGAATCGTGCGCCCGCCTTGCCTTGCTCAGCGTGCTCCAACCCGCTATCGCAATGGCAATCGCCGCTTCAATCAGCCAGACGGTAAGCCATGCTTCAGAACTCGCTTGCCGCGACGCTACCACGGCCGCGCCCAGCGCCGTGATTCCCAGCGCCACTCCTCCCCAGCCCGGAACGGCCGTGAACGACCCAGCCCGCTCCATCGTTTCCCGAATGAAGCGCAGATTCTCTCGCGCGTGGTCGTCAATCGCGACCGGTGCATCGGTGCGGCGTAGCGGATCCGTCGAACGCATTGCCAAATCCTAGCACAAAACCATATTCTGTCAAGTACTTTGTAAAACAAAGTTTATCCGCTCGCGCCCTTCGAAAATCCCTTGTTGCACTGACGCCTGCCGGACTATCCTTCCCCGTTTATTCCCGCTAACTCAAAGAGGAGGATTTCGTCATGAAGCGTTTCCTGGTTTGCGCAATCGTCGCCGCCTTTGTCGCGCTGTCTGCCGGCGCTCAATCATCCAACCCCGTCTCCGACACGGTGAAGAAAATCGTGTCGCAGCGCACGAAAATCATCGTCGCCGCCGCCGAAGAAATGCCCGCCGACAAATACAGCTTTCGTCCCACGCCGCAGCAAATAACCTTCGGCCACTTGATCATGCATCTCGCCCAGTCGAACAATTTCCTCTGCGCAACCATTGCCGGAACGAAACCCGAGCAGACAAAGCTCTCTGACACGGATCCGAAAGACACACTCGTTGCCGCACTGAAATCCTCGTTCGAATATTGCAACGGAGTGTTGGATAAAACGGACGATTCGAAACTCGGGGAAATGGTTCAGATGCGCGGACCGGCGCCGCGCGCCGCGGTTATGATCACTCTGACGAACGATCTTTACGACCACTACAGCGCGGAGGCGATGTACTTGCGCCTCAGCGGCTTGCTGCCCCCAACCGCGCAGCGCCAGCCGATGTAGCGCGTCTCGCGGCGTGTCTGCCTTATGTAGCTCAGGTCCCGCCCGCCCTGACGAAGGAAGGGTCCCGACGTTCTTGGTCGGGACTGACCTGAGGTCCTTCGCAAGTCCTTCCGCGCACTGCCCGGACTTTCCCGGCGCGTAGCGTTCGTCCCGCCCGCTATTTGCAGCTTCAAATTGGAAACCGCGCTACTTGCGCGGATATCGTCCCGTCGCCGCGTTCCACCGGATGCGCAGCAGGTCCGCGAACATCCGCGCGCTGTCGCGCACCACGTGCACTTTCGTCGCTGCATCGTGCGACCAGCGCACCGGCACTTCCACGGCTCG
The DNA here is from genome assembly GCA_035696585.1 of Candidatus Acidiferrales bacterium. GTDB lineage: Bacteria > Acidobacteriota > Terriglobia > Acidiferrales > UBA7541 > DAHUXN01. The sequence continues at coordinate 5,601 of DASRQP010000001.1, forward strand.
CAACCCGTGCCGCTGCGCCAGAAACAATATCTCCGGATCGAATCCGAAATCCTCGATCTGCTGCTGCTCGAAAATAATTCGCGCTTCGGGCATCGCGAACGCTTTGAACCCGCACTGCGTATCTTGAAATCGCAAGCCCGTAAACAGACGCACCATCCAATTGAACAAAATCCCCGCAAGCTCTCGTGCTTTCGACTGATGCACTTCGATCAATCCGCGATCCATCGCGCGCGAGCCAATCGCGACGTCCGCCGCTTCCAGCGCTTCCAGCAATTTCCCCGCCTCCGCAATTGGCGCGGACAGGTCTGCATCCGTGAACAGCGCCACGCGCCCTCGCGCTTCCAGCATCCCGTGCCGTACGCTGTAGCCCTTGCCGCGATTTTGCCCGTTTGAAATTAATCGCAGCTCCGGCATTTCCGCGCGCATTCTCTCCACCACTTCCGCCGTCCCGTCGCTCGACCCGTCATCCACCACAATCACTTCCGCTCCGGCCGGCTCGCCGCGCAAATATCCCCGGACGCACTCAAGCGTTCGAGGCAACCGCCGTTCTTCGTTGTATGCGGGAATAATTATGGAAAGCCCGAGGCGCGCGTTCATTCGGCGGGACTGGCGGGCCAGCCGTATCGGCCCTGAAGAGGCACGAATTGGCAGGCGAAGAGTTCTTCTTGCACCGCGTTGCCGTCCGATTTGCGGATTCGCATCAGCATCTGCCGGTCGCTTCTGCCGACGGGAATCACCAGCCGCCCGCCCTCGGCCAGTTGCTCAATCAATGGAGGAGGAATCTGCGGCGCTGCCGCCGCCACTAAAATCGCATCAAACGGCGCCGCTTCGGCCCATCCCAGCGTGCCGTCTCCGGTCATCACGCGAACGTTGCCATAGCCCAACATTGCCAGCCGTTCTCGCGCCGCCTCCGCGAGCGCTTCCCGCGCTTCAATCGTAATCACTTCGCGCGCCAGTTGCGCCAGAATCGCCGCTTGATACCCGGATCCTCCACCGACTTCGAGCGCTCGCTCGTGCCCTTCCAGTTCCAGCGCTTCGGTCATCGCCGCCACCATGTACGGCTGCGAAATCGTTTGCCGTTCACCAATCGGCACCGGCTCATCGTTGTACGAACGCGCTGCCAGCTCCTCGGGCACGAATAAATGTCGCGGCACGCGCTCCATCGCCGCCAGCACTTTTGGCGAACGAATCCCTCGCTTGCGAATTTGCTCCGCGACCATCAGCATCCGCAGCGATTCCCAATCCGGATTGGCTCCCGCGTTCGTTTGCTCGCCCCTTGGCCGTCCGGCATCCCGTTTTTCCGCGAAAATCCCGCCAATCACATTTGCGGCCGCGCGCTGTTTGGAATTTCCTTCAGCAACTCCCGCACCGCCGTGTCCAGTTGCACGTCGTGCTCCGTGTAGCTCTCTCCCATCGGCCGCTTCACCAAAAAATCCACCGGCCGCGGATGCAATTCCATCGGCGTTCCATCCGCCGCCGTAATCCGAATAAATGGCAACCGCAGAAACGACCCGTCAATCAACTGCGTCCCCGAGGTGTAAATAATCCAGCCCGCCGTCGGCTCGCCCACCACTTTCCCCAACTTCATCGAGCGATACCCTTCCGTGAAATCCTCCGCGTCGGAAAGCGAATGCTGATTCGTCACCAAAATCGTCGGAAGCTCCAGCGCGCGCTGCCCCAGTTCCGAGCGCGCCGGCGCCGTCGGAAAATCTCGCGGCGTCATCGACAAATACGGTCTTCGCGACAGCACGTCGAGTGCATACGCATTCACGAATCCGCCCGTGTTGCTGCGAATGTCGATCACCACGCCCTCGCGCGAACGGTTCTGCGTATCCAAATCCAGATAAAAATTCTGCAGCGAACTCTCGCCCATGTCCGGAATATGAACGTACCCCAGTTTCCCATTGCTGATTTTTTCGACGTACGCCCGGTTTTTCTCCACCCATTGGTGGTACAGCAATTCTTTTTCCTGCGAAGTCGTCACCGGTTGCACCACCACCGTCCGCGCATCCGCTCCATCTGCCGAAGACGCCATCGTCAACGCCACACGCCTGCCGATTTTATGCTCCAGCAGCGCGTCCAAATTTGTGTGCGCTCCAATCGCCTGCCCATCCACTGCCGTCAAGTATTCTCCCGACTTGATTCCGCCTGCCAGTTCCGCCGGCCCAAGCGGAAGAATATTCGTCACGCGCAGATGCCCGGAGCTCTCCGCCTCAGCCCGATCAAAATCCAAGCCGATCCGTCCCACGGTCGGTTGCGCCCTCTCCGGACCGGAAATTCCTAGGTGCGATCCATTCAGCTCTCCCAGCATCAGCGAAATCAGCCGCCGCACTTCGTCCGGATTCGCCGCCGCTTCCACGCGCGGCTCGTACTCGCTGCGCACTTCATCCCAATTCGCGCCATTGTGATTGGCATCGAAAAAGAAATCGCGCAGATACGTCCAGGCCTCGTCGAACATCTCCACTTTCTCTCGCGCGAAGTCCACATCCATTTCCGCGCTCACCGCCAACGGCTTCGCTTGATGGCTCTCGATCGTCGCCACCTGTATCGTCCCGCGGTCCAGGTAATACACTTCCTTGCCGTCCGGAGAAAATTGTGCGTCCGCCTTCGGTCCCGGAGTTGAAGTCAGTTGCCGCGCCACCCGCGGCTCTCTCGACAGTTCGTCCAGCGAATACAAATAAAGATTCTCCTGCCCCGCCACCGACGCGTTCAGCAGCAGCCACTTCCCATCCGGACTGATGGTCTCCGAGCCCGCGTCGAGTCCCGTCTCCACCAGCGATGCCCGGTCGCGAATTCCATCCCAGTCAATCGTCACCGGTTTCGCCGGCGTCGCTTTTGCTTTTTCATCTGCATCGCCTGCTGCCGCCGTCTTCGCATTTCCCGCAGGACTCTTCGGCGTCTCTTTGAACAAATCCCGAAATTCGTCTTCGCGGAATTTCGGCGCGTGCGGAATCAAATCCACGCGCGCGATCTGCCCCATTTCTGTCCGCTGCGTCGCATTGAGAAGCACGTACGTGCCATCCGGACTCCACGCCACCGAGCCGCTGAACACATCTGGCAGAAAGCTGACAGGCCGCGCTTCGCCGCCCGCCACTGGCACGGCCCACACGTTGCGAAATAAATTATCCGCGATGTCTATGTACGCGATCCATTTCCCATCCGGCGACCATGCCAGCGGTCCCTCCGTTTCAAACGGCGGCCGTCCGAAATGTCCGCTCGCAATCGCGTGCTCCTGCTTCGACTCCAAATCCATCACTCGCAACTCGCGCCCGTCGCGCTCAAACGCCAGCATCTTGCCATCGGGCGAAAACCGCGGCGCGGCATCCGCTCCAGAATCATGCGTCAGCCGCGCTTCCTTGCTCGTCACAAAATCGTAAAGAAAAAGATGCGGCACGCCGTCGCGGTCCGAAACATAAACCAGTCTTCGGCTGTCTGGCGCCCAGCGAACCTCCGATTCCTCCGCCGGCGTATACGTCACGCGCATCGCGTCGCCGCCATCCTTCGCCGACGCGGCAAACACCTCGCCATGCGTCACGAACGCCACCTTTTTCCCATCCGGCGAGAGCGCCAAGTCCCGAATATGATCCGTCAGCCGCAAATGCTCCACCGCCGGCCCCGCCGGAATCCCGCGCCGCGTGATTGCCACTTCATTCGCGCGTCCCGACGCCGCGTCGAGTTTCCAAATGCCAAAATGTCGTTCGAACACAATCGTCCGCCCATCGGTCGAAATCGACGGCCACAGCACGCGTCCCGCCTTGAACTGCGTCACCTGCCGCGCTTTCCCGCCAGGCGCTTGCGCCCAGATATTTTGCGCGCCGCTGCGGTCGGAGACGTAATACAGCTCGCGTCCATCCGCGCTCCACATCGGCCACAGATCCTTCGCCGACCCATCCGTCACCGCTTCGTATTTCGGCGTAGCTCCATCGCGCACCAGCCAAATCTCCGATTCATCCAGATGGCTGTGGCCCTTCCTCCACCATTGCTCGGAAACAATTCCGCGCGCCGTGATCGCCACCGTTTTCCCGTCCGGAGACGGCGCCGCGAAATATTCGTTCGCATAACGGTCGGCGGCCACCGCCATCGGCGTTCCGTCATCCACGCTGACGCGATACACATCATTCATGTACGAAATATCATGATTCGCCGACGAAAAATAAATCCATTTGCCGTCGCGCGACCATCCATCCACGCGATCCAGCGTGTCGTATGTCAACCTCTTCACTTCGCCTGTCGCGAACGTCAGCACATAAACGTTGCCGCTGCCGTCGCGCGCGGACACATACGCAAGTTTTGTCCCGTCCGGCGAGTAGAGCGGCCGCGAATCCGTCGCCATATCCGACACCAGCAATCGCGCTTCGCCTCCCGACACAGGCACGGTCCAAATATTGCCGCCCGATACAAACGCAATTTCTTTTCCGTCCGGCGACACGCCCGGCTCGCTGTACGCGGGACGCGCCTTCTCCGTTGACGCCGACCCGCTCGTTTTCTGCGCGCGCGCTGACATCGTCGTCGCAACCAATGTCGCTATCATCAGCAAAAGATATTTCTTCACACTCACCATTTCACACCTCGTGTCGCGCCGGACTCTCCGGCAAATAAGTTTGCAGGAAATATATGCAAGAAATAGGGGATCGCCGCACCCGTGGCACAGGCCTGCCTCCCGCAGGCAGGCTCCAGCCTGTGTGTCTTCATCTCGTACGGTCGCACCCGTGGCACAGGCTTCAGCCTGTGTGCCTTCATCTCGTACGGTAGGGGTCACGGTCGCGGATTATAGCACCAGCTCAGGCAGGCTGTAGGTGACGCTCCCACGCGCGCGTCTCGAGGATTTCCTCGATCTGCGCCAGCGCAAAATCAATTTCGTCCTCGCGATTATAAAAGTGCGGCGAGAGCCGCACTCCCGCGCCCGGCCGGTAATCCACCATGATCTCGCGCGCGATCAATTCGTGTTTCACTTCCATGGCATGCGGACAATCGACCGAAACAGTTCCGGCGCGCTCCGCAGCGTCGCTCGGCGTGTTCACGCGCCATCCGCGCTTCTTCGCGCCCTCCATCAGCCGCGCTGTCTGCTGCATCGACTTCTTTCGAATTTTCTCCACGCCAATCTTGCCGATGATTTCGAGTCCCGGCTGGCACGCATACAGCGCCGGAACGTGCGGCGTGCCATTCAGAAAACGGTACGCATCCTCGCGCGCCTCCTGCGGCCCAATTTCAAAATTGAACGGCCGCTGGTGCGCCAGCCATCCCGTCAGCGTCGGCGAAACTTTCTTCCGCAGATCCGGCCGCGCGTAGAGATACGCGACTCCCGGCCCGCCGCACAGCCATTTCAGCACCCCGCCAACCGCAAAATCCGTTTCGAGTTCGCGAACATTCACGGGCACCGTCCCCGCCGCTTGAAAACAATCCAGAATCACGTGCGCGCCCACTTTATGCGCTCGCTCGATAATCGCTTTCGCGTCCACAATCGTCGCGCTGCGGAACAGCACCAGCGAGATGGGCACCAGCAAAGTGGTTTCATCGATCGCCGCCAGAAATTTCTCGAGCGGCAGGTGAATCCCGTCTTCGCTCTTCAACAACTCAACGTGCGCGCCGCGCCGCCGCTGCTCCATGTAAAAATAAACGATCGACGGAAATTCCAAATCCACCAGCACCACTTTGTTGCGCGGCCCGGAAAAATCGAAGCACGACGAAATCACCGCCTGCGTGATCGTCACGTTCTGGTGCAACGAAATGTCGCCCGCGCCCGCGCCGATGATCGCGCCAACTTTGTCGCCCGCCGACACGGCCATCTCCCACCAGCCCTCTTCCCACGCGCGCACTCCTCGCGTCGCCCACGATTCCGCATAATCGTGGACGCGTTCATACACTGCGCGCGGCATCGCGCCCAGCGAATTGCTGATCAGGTAAGTCGTGTGCTCCAGAATCGGAAACTCATCCCGCCACTTCAATAATTCGTCCATGAACATTCCCCCGCCTGTTTCGACGCGTAGCAATCGCCATCCTATCAGAATCGCCAGCGTGTCAGTTTGAGATCCATCCTGCCTTCGTGAGCATTTCCTGCGCGACCTCTGTCAACGAGCGATTCTCGTTGGTAAGCGTAAAATCCTCCAGTCGCGCACGCTCAAGAATGGCGTTCAATGTCGCGACCCGAGCAATAAATTCCGGCTGCAACGCACCG
>DASRQP010000002.1:0-2459 GCA_035696585.1 Candidatus Acidiferrales bacterium
GCGTTCAAGATTGCCAACGCGCGCGTCGTCAGCCCCGCTGCGTCGAAGACCGCCGTCAGCTTCGGTTATCCCGGCACCACTCCTAGCATTTCGGCGAACGGCACAAAGGACGCCATCGTATGGGCCGTCGAGAACAATACCCCCGCCGTGCTGCGCGCGTATGAAGCCAACGATTTAGCCAAGGAACTTTACGACAGCAATCAGCAGCGTCGGCGCGACGAAATCACCGGCAACAAATTCATCACGCCGATGATTGCTGGAGGGAAAGTTTTTGTGGGAACTCCAGCGGGCGTCGCGGTTTTCGGTTTACTGCCTAAGCCCGCTGCGCCTCCGCAACCTCCGCGCCACAAATAATGCCCATCACACGCGGCGAAGAAGCGTCGCGCCCGAGCGCCACAGCTTCATCATTTTCGCCGTGCGCCTCGGCATCAGCTTCGCCCACAACCGGATCATCCAGTCGCCCGGCATGGGCCGGTTGAACTCGCGCGAAGCCTGAAAAAATCCGCGAAACTCGATCGCTTCCCAGCCAAACGGGCGGAAAAAGTCTTCGCCGACTTCCGGAGCAAACTGAATCGGCGCGCCCGCGGCGCGTAATTCCTTGCCCCACTGCTTTTCCATCATTTGTTTTACTTTCGGCGAAGCAATGTCCGTAAGCCAGTATTGAAAATGCCGGCACGTGTGCAAATCGCCCGCAAGTTTCCCCACGTGTTCCTCGGAAAGATATGCGAGCAGGCCTTCCGTGATCACCAAAGCGCGCCTCGCGCTCGCATCCAGTCGCGCGAACAGTTCACGCCGTGCGGCGTCATCGGCCAAGTCCAGCGTCATGCGCTCCAACTGGCAGTGCGGAGTCTCAGTCGCCAGCATTTCCGTCTTGTACGCGATCATCTCGGGTAGGTCCACTTCCACCCATTGCAGCGTGGAGGGCAACGCCAGCCGATACGGCCGCGTGTCGAGTCCTGCCGCCAGATTCACCACCAGATCGATTTCCTCGCCCGCGATCGTGCGCAGCAGCATGTCGTCCAGCAATGCCGTGCGGACAATCATCGCCCACGCCTGCCGCTTTCCTCCGCGCAGCGTGTTTACAATTTCCTCGCCGCGCGCTCCCGCAAGCTTGCGCGCGTACGGATCGCGAAATATCGCATCCTTCCGCTCCGTCTCCATCGCGCGGTAAAACGCCACCCAGCGCGCTGTATCCGACACATTGCGTATTGCCGGGCCTTTGGACTTGTCGCTCACTGCATCGCCTCCAGGCACTCCCGGACGTTAGCCTATTTTGCCAGCTTGCCCTGAGGAATGATACGATCCTCAGCCGCGCCCTCGCTCTGCTCGCACAAGCCCCTTCGCGCAAATATTTCTTTTCGCGCTGCGCCCGGAATGATTTATGCTCTCCTGTTTTTCCGCCAAATTGAGAGGTGCAACTTGATTCAGCTTCGCCGCATGGTTCTTATCGTTCTAACGGTAATAGCGATAGCCGCACTCGCGCCCGCAATCATGGCGCAGCAGTATTCCCCAAACCTTTACCAGGACATGCGCTGGCGAATGATTGGTCCGTTTCGCGGAGGCCGCACGAAAGCCATTTCCGGCGTCGCCGGCGAACCCAACGTTTTCTACATCGCGCAGGTGAATGGCGGCGTCTGGAAGAGCACTGATTACGGCGAGACGTGGAATCCCATTTTTGACGCCGAGCCTACGCAATCGATCGGCGCAATCGAAGTCGCGCCTTCCGACCCCAACACGATTTACGTCGGCAGCGGCGAAGGTTTGCAGCGCCCGGACCTTTCCGTCGGCAACGGAGTCTACAAATCAACGGACGCGGGAAAGACGTGGACGCACATCGGCCTCGATGACGCTTTCCAAATCGCCGAGCTGGCCATCGATCCGCGCAATCCGGATCACGTGCTCGTCGCGGCCGTCGGCCATCCATACGGCCCCAGCGAGCAACGCGGAATTTTCCGCACTACCGACGGCGGCCAGAGCTGGCAAAAAGTGCTTTCAACGGACAAAGATCAATACACCGGCGGCGGCAGTGTCGAAATCGACCCTTCCAATCCGAATGTCGCTTACGCCTCTCTGTGGGATTCCGTTTCGGGCCCTTGGGAAGACGGCAACGAATTCAACGGCCCCAATAGCGGCCTATACAAGTCCTCTGACGGCGGCGCCACGTGGACTCAGCTCACCGGAGGCCTGCCCGACGGAATCATTCAAGTGCACACCGCCATCGCGCCCAGCGATTCCAACCGCATCTACGCATCCATCGCCAACGGCCGCGGACTCGGCATCTATCGCTCCGATGATGCAGGCGCCACGTGGACTCTAGCCACTACCGACCGCCGTCCCACGGGCCGCATCGGCGGAGGCGACCTTTGCGTTTTAAGAGTCGACCCAAGAAATCCTGACATCGTATATTCGACCAGCACCGTCACGTTCAAATCCACCGACGGCGCGAAAACCTGGGAAGC
>DASRQP010000003.1:0-5166 GCA_035696585.1 Candidatus Acidiferrales bacterium
CTTGTATCGCGTCCCTTTGCATTCCTCGCAAATCAATTCCACGTCCGCCAGGAATCTCATCTCAACGGTCACTGTTCCGTCGCCCTGGCACGCTTCGCATCTTCCTCCCGGAATGTTGAACGAGAAATGCCCCGCCGTGTAACCGCGCTTTTTCGCATCGGGCGTCGAAGCAAATATTTCACGAATTGGATCGAAAGCCTTCAAATACGTCGCCGGATTCGACCGCGGAGTCCGTCCAATCGGAGACTGGTCCACAAGTTCCACCGCCGTCAACGCCGCGTCTCCTTCAATGTTCTCGCACGCCTCGCGCCAATTCCCACCGTTTCGTTTTGCTTGCAGTGTCTTGTACAGCACGTCGTAAACAAGGGTCGATTTCCCGGAGCCCGATACGCCCGTGATCGCCACGATCATTCCCAGCGGAATCATCAAATCCACTTCCTTCAAATTGTGGCTGCGCGCTTTCAAAATCTTCAAAAACTTGCCTTGCGTCTTCCGGCGCGTGCCCGGCACGGGAATGTGCAGCTCACCGCTCAAATAACGCGCCGTCAGCGAATGCGTGTCCGTCTCGAGTTCTTTTTGCGTGCCGGCGAACGTGATTTTTCCTCCGTGCTCGCCCGCTCCCGGTCCCAAATCCATCACGTAATCCGCCGCGCGAATCGTGTCCGCATCGTGCTCCACCACCAGCAGCGTGTTCCCCAGTTCACGCAAACTTTTCAAAATCGAAATCAGCCGGTGCGTGTCCCTCGGGTGCAGTCCAATCGACGGCTCATCGAGCACGTAAAGCGCGCCCACCAGATGCGATCCGAGCGAAGTCGCGAGTTGAATTCTCTGCGATTCTCCTCCAGACAATGTTGAAGTCAGCCGGTCCAGCGTCAAATAATCCAGTCCTACTTCATCCAGAAAGCGCAGCCGCTGCTGCACTTCTTCGAGCACTTTGCCAGCAATCGTCGTTTCCGTTTGACTCAGTTGCATCCCGCTGAAGAACGCACGCGCTTCCGCCACAGTCATCTCGCACGCTTCGGTAATCGACTTTCCCGCTACGCGCACGGCCCGCGCTTCTTGCCGTAGCCGCGTTCCCTTGCAATCCGGACACGTCGCGTACCCGCGGTACCGGCTCAGGAACACGCGTATGTACAGCTTGTATTTTTTGTATTCGAGACGTTTGAAAAACGGCGTCACGCCTTCGAAATCTTCCTTCGGATCGCCGTCAATAATCCATTTGCGTTGTTGTTCCGTGAGCTGCCGGAACGGCACATTGATTGGAATTCCTTTGGCCTTCGCATACGTTTTCAAATCCTGCACGATTTGCCGGTAGCGCGGCTTGGTCCACGGTTCAATCGCGCCCTCGGCCAGCGTCTTACTCTTATCCGGGATCACGCGATCCAGATCGAAATCAATCGTGTTTCCGAATCCCTGGCATCGCGGGCACGCTCCGTAAGGATTGTTGAACGAGAACAGCCGCGGCTCTGGCTCCTGATAAACGATTCCGCATTTCTTGCACTCGAATCGTTCACTGAAAACCATTCGTTCCGGTGCCGCGCCGGTTTGTTCAGGCACGAATTCGAGAATCGCCTCGCCGCGCCCTTCGCGATAGCAAATCTCAATCGAATCCATCAGCCGCGAACGAATTTCCGGCGCAAGCGCCAGCCGGTCGACCAGCACGTACACTGGTTTCGCGAAATTCACATCCAGCAGCGTTTCCGGGGAAGAGAACTCGTAGACGCGTCCGCCCTGATACAGCCGGTTGAATCCGCGTTTCTGCAAACTCCCCAGCGTTTGCTTCACCGATTCCGCCGCCGGCAATGTCTTTCGCGCGCGACCTGGTTTCGCGGGATCCGCCGGAGTTTCCGTCTGCAGCACAAGCGGGTAGAGCACGTAGAAGCGGCGTCCCGCCGGCAGCTTCAGCACGCGCTCCGCGATTTCGTCGATCGAGTCTTTCTTCACTTCTTCACCGCACTTCACGCAGAACGTGTGTCCCACGCGTGCGTAGAGCAATCGCAGGTAATCGTAAATTTCCGTCGCTGTCGCCACCGTCGAGCGCGGATTCCGCGTCGAATTCTTTTGTCGTATCGCGATCGCTGGCGCGATTCCCGTTACTTCGTCTACGTCCGGCTTTTCGATACGCTCCAAGAATTGCCGCGCATACGCCGAAAGCGATTCGATGTATCGCCGCTGGCCCTCTGCATACACTGTATCGAACGCGAGACTCGATTTTCCGGATCCCGATACGCCCGTCACCACCGTGATCGCGTTGTGCGGAATCTCAAAATCGATGTTCTTCAAATTGTGCACGCGCGCTCCGCGCACTCGGATCACTTCTTGCTCGCTGGATGCTTCTGCGCGCAGTTTCGCTTTTACGGGTGCCCCATCCTGCCCGCCCTGACGCAGGAAGGGAGCGTTTTCTGCGAAGGGTGGGGATTTTGCCGCCTGCTTTCGGTTCAATTCGAAGTGTCCCCGCTCTGTCGGTTTCGTCGCCATAGGTGTAAACCAATAATTATACGTCTCCGCGCAAGCGCCCCGCAAATGCTCACTCCTTGATGCTCGGATGCTGATGACGCCGTTTCCCTGATTGTCCGCAAAACGAACGGGATACGGAACTTATGATAAATTCAGCCTGGAAGGAAAACAGTGCCGCCAGTTCAATCTTTCTCCCGTGTCATCTGGATCGTCCTCGACAGCGTCGGCATCGGCGAACTTCCCGACGCTGCCGATTACGGCGACGTGGGGCGCGACACGCTCGGCCACATCGCGTGCTCGCGCCCGCTGCATTTGCCGAATCTGATTCGCCTGGGACTCGCCAACATCAAACCGCTCGCGCATCTCGACCCGCCTGCACATCCTGCAGGAGCTTTCGGGAAGGGAATCACGGTTTCCCCGGGCAAAGACACAACCACAGGCCACTGGGAAATGGCCGGCATCTGGCTCGACCAGGCGTTTCCCATTTACAAAAATGGTTTCCCGCGCGACTTGATTGAAAAATTCGAACGCGCCATCGGCCGCAAGACCATCGGAAACAAACCCGCCTCTGGCACCGAAATCCTAAAGGAACTCGGCGAAGAGCACCAGCGCACCGGCTATCCAATCGTTTACACCTCCGGCGACAGTGTGTTTCAGATCGCAGCGCATGAAGATGTGATTCCGGTCGCCGAGCTGTACAAGATGTGCGAGATTGCCCGCAAACTTCTCGACGGCCCGCATCGCGTCGGTCGCGTGATCGCTCGCCCATTCACTGGCTCGCCCGGAAATTATCGGCGCACCGAGCGCCGCCACGATTACGCCGTCGAGCCGCCTCGACCGATGCTTCTCGACGTTCTCGCCGAGCGCAAGATTCCCTTATTCGGCGTCGGCAAAATTCACGACATTTACAATGGCCGTGGCGTCGAAGACTACGTGACGACGAAAAACAACGCCGACGGCATGGCGAAACTGAGCGAATCACTCGTGCGCCGACCCACTGGCCTCATCTTTGCGAACCTCGTCGATTTCGATATGCTCTACGGCCATCGCAAAGACGTCGAAGGCTTCGCGCGCTCGCTCGAAGAATTCGATGCGCTGCTGGGGCCATTCCTCGCGTCGCTGAAAAACTCCGATGTTCTCATCCTTACTGCCGACCACGGCTGCGACCCGGGTCCTGTCAATCCAACCACGGATCATTCGCGCGAATACGTGCCCGTCGTTTGCTATTCGCCGAGAATGCAAGCTGGCCACGGCGCTGGCACAAATCTCGGCATTCGCTCGACGCTCGCCGACATGGGCCAAACCGTCGCCGACAATTTCGCTACGGCAAAAATCCCGCACGGCACAAGCTTCCTCCGCTCTCTCGTTTGAGCCTTTTTTCGGCGCGGATGCTCGCGAAAACCGATTCAACAAATGGCGTTTTTGTACCGATTAGAATGCAGTGCCGTTCTTTGTTTTGTGTAACTTACGGGCGTTTCTAATAATTTGCTGTACCGATTAGAAATGCTCGAAAATGGCCCCGCAGAATCGGGGAATTGGAATTCTGGCGCTTGCTTCTCGGTTTCTCAATTACTCAAATGTTTTTTCTCTTGACACCTAGAAACTCTAGGCATATATGTCGAACACCGAGGCATCGCGATGTTCGGACAACGAGTTTGCTGGATGCGTTCATTCACAATAGTAGTTGATGAGGTGCGCTGATCATGGCTGAAGACAAATCCGAGGTTCTCAAGGGCACGCTCGACATGCTGATTCTAAAAATTGTCGCGCTCGGTCCGATTCATGGCTACGCAATTTCGCAGCGCATCCAGCAAATTTCCAAAGAGTTCTTTCAGGTGCAGCAAGGCTCACTTTACCCCGCTCTGCACCGCCTGGAAAATCGCGGATGGCTCGATGCCGAATGGCGCGAAGCAAGCAGCGGACGCGAAGCGAAATTTTACAAACTGACGAAAAAGGGTCGCAAACAACTGGAAGCCGAGGTTCTCAACTGGGCGCGCCTTTCGGACGCCGTCGCGCTCATTTTGCGCACCGCCGAGTAGCGTCGACTGTTTTGTAGCTCATGTCCCGCCAGTGCCGTGTTTGCGCTGGCTGACATGAGGTCTTTGAGTTGCGGAGGTTTAATATGCGCTGGCTGCGTCGTCTCTTTCGCAAACGCGCTCTCGATAACCAACTCGACTCCGAATTGCGCTTCCACGTCGAGCAGCAAACCGCGGACAACGTCGCGGCGGGCATGATCCCCACCGAAGCGCGTCGCCGAGCGCTCGCGCAATTCGGCGGCCTCGAATTCATCAAGGAAGAAACCCGCGACGCCCGCGGCACGCAGTTCCTCGAAACTTTGCTTCAGGATTTACGCTTTACGTTTCGCATCCTCCGAAAGACCCCTCTGATTACCAGCGTCGCGCTCCTCTCGCTTGCTCTTGGCATCGGCGCGAACACCGCCATCTTCAGTCTGGTCGACAAAGTCATGCTGAGTCTCCTGCCCGTACAGAAGCCTGCGGAGTTGATCCAAATCATGCGTTACGCGCGGTGGTACGACGAACCTGGCGGCTCCTTCACCAATCCCATTTGGGAACAGGTGCGCGACCATCAAGATGTTTTCTCGGGCGTCTTCGCCTGGTCGGAGGGTACTTTTGATCTCGCCAATGGCGGCGAGGCTGAGAATGTCAACGGTATCTACGCCAGCGGAGAATATTTCACAACGCTTGGCGT
>DASRQP010000004.1:0-4371 GCA_035696585.1 Candidatus Acidiferrales bacterium
CTGATGATCTCGAACGCTCCGGGCTTTCCCGCGCCGAGGCTGAACGCCGCGCGCGTATGGACTTTGGAGGCTACCAAAAATACAAGGAAGAAATCCGCGAATCCCTGGGAGCGCACTTCATGGAAACTCTGCTGCAAGACATTCGCTACGCTGCGCGCATGTTGCGCAAATCCCCCGGCTTCACTGCCGTCGCCGTTCTCACACTGGCCCTTGGTATCGGCGCGAACACGGCCATCTTCACAGTCGTAAATGCGGTGCTGTTGCGCCCTCTGCCATTTCGCGACTCCGGAAAGCTTTGCTTGGTAACCGAGAGCTTGCCCTCGTTTCCATCACTCGGGCCGTCGTATCAAAACTATGTCGATTTTCGCGATCAGGCGAAATCCTTCGAAGGGCTCGCGGCTGTGCACATCGATCGCATGAATCTGACTGGCGAAGGCGACCCACAGAGGCTGAGCGCGCAAATGGCGACCGCGAGCCTCTTTCCTTTGTTGGGAGTGGACGCGCTGGAAGGGCACACGTTCACGGCGGATGAGGATCGTTACGGCGGCCCGCCGGTGGTCCTGCTCAGCTATGGTTTCTGGCAGAGGAACTTTGGCGGTTCACCAGGCATCTTGGGAAAAAACATCACGCTGAACGATCAGTTTTATACAGTCACTGGAATCTTGCCGCCCGGGTTTCAACTCATCGTGCCCGCGGACGTGATTGTGCCTTTCGCGCCGTGGGCGCACGGCCTGCCCGATGACCGCAACTGGCATCCAGGGATTGTTGCGATTGGACGCCTGAAACCAGGAGTCACGCTCGGTCAGGCGCGCGCGGAAATGGCTACCATTGCCGAACGCCTGGACAAGCAATATCCGGTCTACGACACGGACATGGGTGCGCACGCTGACGGCATGCAAGACCTTCTGGTGCAAAACATTCGTCCAGCGCTGCTGGTGTTGCTTGGAGCCGTGGCGCTAGTGCTGCTAATCGCCTGCGGGAATATTGCGAATCTTCTGCTGGCCCGCGCCACATCTCGCCAACGGGAGATTGCCGTACGCACCGCCCTGGGCGCTGGACGACTCAGAATTGTGCGGCAGCTTCTGACAGAGAGCGTTCTGCTGGCCCTTGCAGGCGCTGCACTGGGGCTTTTGCTGGCACGTTTGATTATGGCGCCTCTGCTGAGTCTTGCCGCAAAGACCTTGCCGAACGTAGGCAAGATTGGTCTCGACGCAAACGTGCTGGTGTTCACCGCCGCGATAGCGCTGGCCGCTGGAGTGCTGTTCGGACTAGCGCCCGCCCTACAGACGGCCAAGTTCGACATTCGTCCGGCGCTGAGCGATGCTTCGCGCGGTTCGACAGGCGGGTCGGGCCGGCATCGCCTGCGGAATATTCTTGTCGTCACGGAAGTTGCCCTGGCTCTCGTCCTGCTGATCGGCGCGGGCTTGCTGATTCGTAGCTTCTCGCGTTTGCAAAATGTTCAGCCGGGCTTCGAGCCGTCGCATCTCCTGTTGGCGGACGTGCCGCTGTCGCCAAAGGCTTATGCGAAATCGGCGCAGCGCATGGAATTTTTCGACCAGCTCCTTCAGCGGACGCGGAACTTGCCGGGCGTGACTTCCGCAGGGGCGGCGCTGGTTCTCCCTGTTACCGGCAGCGGCTCAGTGATCCATTTCAATATCGAGGGTCGTCCGCCCAAGACGGCGCATGACTACATTTTGATTGGCTATCGCCCAGTCAGCCCGGAGTATTTGCAGACCTTGCGCGTGCCGCTGTTGCAGGGAAGAATGCTCAATAGCTCTGATACCGAGCGAGGCCAATACGTGGCGGTGGTGAACGAAAACATGGTGAAGCAGTATTTCCCGCGCGAGTCGGCGCTCGGAAAGCGCATTCAGTTGGGCGCTCTCCCCGATAACCAAGTGCCGTGGATGACCATTGTTGGAATTGTGGGTGACGTCAAACAAAGTCTTGCTACCGAGGCCAGCTCTGAGATGTACATTCCGTACCGGCAAGCGGACGCCATGCTGCCGATTTTTACCATGTCGGTCGTCGTGCGCACGGTGAATGATCCCCACTCGGAAGCGTCTGCGCTGCGAAGCGCGGTGCACGACTTGAATCCCAATCAGCCGCTGGTGAATTTCCGCACCATGCAGGAAAACATCGCAACTTCCGTCAGCGACCCGCGTTTTCGGACGATGCTGCTGGGAATTTTTGCGGCCAGCGCGCTGCTGCTTTCCATCATTGGACTCTATGGTCTGATGGCTTACTCAGTGGCGCAAAGGACTGCGGAAATCGGCATCCGGCTGGCGCTGGGCGCGCAGCGAGGCGACGTCATGAAAATGATTATCGGTGACGGACTTAAACTCGTGCTGATCGGCGTCGCTCTGGGGCTTGGCGGCGCTTTTGCGCTCACACGCTTGCTGGCGCGGTTTCTCTACGGCGTGGTGCCGAATGATCCGGCAACCTTCGTGGCTGTTCCGGTGATTCTGGCGGTCGTAGCGTTAGTCGCGTGCTGGATTCCAGCGCGCCGCGCCATGCGCATCGATCCCATGGTCGCCCTGCGCTACGAGTAGCTTCGCGGCATTAGACCGGCAGGCGTTAAGTCGATGCAAGGCTTTTAGGGGTCGCGGTTTCAGCCGCGACATTAGGGCGCAACTGAACCGGGGTTTTACCCGCTGAAGACTTGCCACACCTCATTCTTACTTGCTCTTCAGCGACGCGTTCAGCGAGCCTGTGCGATAACCTTCCAAATCCAGCGTCACGTACGTGAACCCTAGCTGCTTCAACTCCGCCGCCATTCGCCGCATCGTCTCCGCATCCAACACGCGGGGCAATTCCTCTGGCGCAATCTCGACGCGCGCGAGTTCTCCGTGCGCGCGCAACCGAAATTGCCGGAAGCCGAGCCCTCGAATAAAATCTTCTCCACGCTCGATGCGCGCCAACAGTTCAGGAGTCACCGCCGTCCCATAAGCGACGCGCGACGAAAGGCACGCCGCCGCGGGACGGTCCCACGTTGCCAATCCCGCCTCACGCGAGAGCGCGCGAATCTCATTTTTTCGCAATCCCGCGCTCAATAGTGGCGCCAATACTCGATGTTCCGCGGCCGCGCGATGCCCAGGACGAAATTCGTGCGTGTCGTCCGCGTTAATTCCATAAGCAATCGCCGCGAATCCGCGTTCGCTCGCCAGCGCTTCCATCTTGTCGAAGAGTTCGTCCTTGCAGTGGTAGCAACGGTCCGCCTGATTGGCCACATACAATGGATTCGCGAATTCTTCCGTGCGAATGCATTCATGCTGAATGCCCGCCGCCGCCGCGAAACGTTGCGCTTCTTCGCGATCATGCTCCGAAAAACTCGCCGACAGCGCGGTTACGGCGAGCGCTCGTTCACCCAGCGCCTGGTGCGCCACCCAAGCCAGATACGCCGAGTCAGCTCCACCAGAAAAAGCAATCAACAGCGAATCGATTTGCCGCAGCTCGGCAATCATGCGCTCCTGCTTGCGTCGCGATTCTTCAATCCCGCCAGGCTCCGCGAAACCACTATTCGATCGCGTCATTTCTTCCGTCTGTTGGATTTCTTTCAGTGTTGTATTTTGCGTCGGGTCGCGCATGCGGGAAACAGTATAGCGCGAATTTAGCTATTGAAAGTCGAGCATCACGTCCACGGTCGCCGGCTGGGAATTTTTCTGCAGGAAGTTCGAAACTTTATCTTGCGCCGCCGGCAGCCCCCTCAGCGCGTCGCCAATTCCCTTCGCCAGAAAATAGTCGTAGAAAGTCTTGTCGAACATTTGTCCTTCCGGAATGCGCCAGGCCGCGCGAAGTTTCCGTTCGGCATCGATGGAAAGCCCCGTCAGTACTAGCTTGCCCATTTTGTATTGCTGTCCTTCTGAGATATCCACGCGATACGAAGCGCGATGCGCTGCGTCGTCGAAGACTTCCTTGGGAACAACACTTGCGTCCAGGTAACCGCGATGCCCGTAAGCGTCCTCGACGCTTTGCAGCAACGCCACGATTTTCATCCCGTCCGCGGATTGCCCCACCGTCAGACCGCTCTGCGTCACCAGCGCGTCCAAATCGCTGTTTGTGTACGCGTGATTCCCGTTCCAAGTGATTCCTCCCCACGAATAGGTCGGGCCTGTCGTGATGGGCACGATTACCACGACGCTTTTCGGCAGCGGACCGCGCGGGTCCGCCTCAAATCGCGCCTCGGGACGCCCGAAAATCGCGCGCAGATAGCCTCGGCTGAAATAGATCGGCCGAACATGCTCGAAATCGAAGCGCTCAACCGCTTCCCGCGAAAATAATTTCCCGACCAGATTCTGCAATTCATCCCTGACGCCGCGATCATTCGTCGCCAGCGGATCCGTAAACTGAATCGCGCTGATCGTTAAGTCGGCT
>DASRQP010000005.1:0-2050 GCA_035696585.1 Candidatus Acidiferrales bacterium
TCCTTGCGTATCACCATCACCATTTCCGCCAGCGAGAATGGCTTCAACACATAATCACTCGCGCCCACCTTCATCGCTTCCACGGCCGATTCCACCGAGCCGTACGCGGTCATAATCACTACGGGAAGCGCGGCGTCCACACGCTTGATCGCTTGCAGGAATTCGAGACCGTTCATTCCCGGCAGCTTAAAGTCTGTCACCACCAGGTCGATTTTTTCCTGGCTCAGAAGTTTCAATCCCGTTTCCGCGTCCGCTGCCGCGTGCGTGGTGAACCCTTCTTCGCCGAGATGCAGCTCCAGCAACCGGCGCATTTTGGCTTCATCTTCGACGATCAAAATTGACGCCATTGACTTTGCTTTCTCCCTCTGTACTATTGTTTCGCCGCAGACGGCAAGAATACCCAAAAGCACGCGCCCCGTCCTGGCTCCGACTGCAATTGAATCGACCCTCCATGATCATCCACGATCTTAGCGACAATCGAAAGCCCCAACCCCACACCTGTCTTTTTTGATGTGACGAACGGATTGAAAATCTGCTCTCGAATCGCGTCCGCGATCCCTGGACCGGAATCTTCCACCCTTGTGGCGACTCCGGAAATCCCGTGATGCCATTCCGCAACAATCGAAACCGTCAACGTGCCTCCGCGCTTTTCCGCCGTCGCAGCCTCTTCGTCTTGCGCGCCCATGGCCTCATACGCATTCAAAATCAAATTCACGAAAATCTGCTCGCAAAGCTGCTCGTCCGCCAATATCTGCGGGAGATTCTCCGCGAAGCGCCGCACCACAACTACATTCGCGTTCGGATACCGGTTGTGAGCGGATTCCAGCGCGCGCTCCACGATGGGGGGAAGGTTCACGGAAGAAAGCGCCAGATGCGAAGGCCGCGCAAAATCGAGAAAACGAGACACCAGCCCGTTCAACCGGTTCACTTCGGTCGAAATGAATCCTGCGAGCTCGCTCGCCACCGGCTGCGAGGACTCCAGTTTCTGGCTCAGCATCTCCGCCGAGCCTTTGATGATGCCCAGCGGATTGCGAATTTCGTGCGCCAGTCCCGCGGAAAGTTGGCCGAGAGCGGCAAGGCGTTCCGCTCGCCGCACATCCGCCTGTGCCTGCTGCAGCTTTTGGTTCGATTCCTCGAGTGTTGCGGAAAGCGCCCGCTGTCGTTCTGCCTGCCGGCGGTTCTCCATCACGAAGCGGTTCACCAGCAACGCCGCCAGAAAGAAAAACAGAATCCGAGCCGCAAGTATGCCAAGTCCTGCGGGCGAGACCTCATAGTCCTCGACCAAGACTGCTTGAATTAGGTACGAGCAATAAGCGAACGATGCAAGCGCAGTCCATCCCAGTGTGGCGAGCGGCCCAAAATAGATGGCCGCCGTCACCACGGGCACGTAGAAAATCGGATAGTAGTCGCTATTGATACTGATTTCGCCCGTGTGCCCGATCAGCAACGTCGCCAGCAGAATCTTGATGAGGACGCTATAGGTGCGGCCGCGTCCGGGACGCCACGCAATCAGGCGCCCCTCAAAAATCTGGAACAAACCAATGGCAATCAGAGTGAGCTGCTTGTGGATTTCCCCAACGGGAGGTAACGCTGCCAGTCCGCCGAGAAACGCGAGCCACAGCACGTCGATCCAGCCAAACTTCGGTTGCCGCAGGGATTCTTCGCGATTTACCTCTGCCTGAGCTGCGCCACGCGCTTCTCGGCGCGTTTCCGCGGGAACTGGATGTGCGTCCTCTGCGACGCGAAAGTCTTCCGAGGCGTTTTGTGTAGTGTCGCGTCGCTCAAACATGCGTGTGTTATCCCTGCTGAATCTAACACGGAGCGGGAATTTAGGCTCGAAGCGAAGTGCTGTTTTGGGGAAAGTAGTAAGGCGCAGAGCTACTCATATCTGAGCGCTACCATGGGATCCACGCGCATCGCCCGCCGCGCCGGAATGTAGCATGCCAGCAACGCGACGAGTCCGAGAACAATCGTGACAGCTGAGTAGGTCATGGGATCGCCAGGGCCCACGCCCACGAGGAAATTGCTAATCAATCGAGCGAAAGCGAAT
>DASRQP010000006.1:0-6072 GCA_035696585.1 Candidatus Acidiferrales bacterium
AAGCCGGGGAAACGCGCGAACGGTGTTGACGTCCATTCCCATCCGTTGCCGAGCAGATCATGCACGCCGAAGGCGCTTTGCCCGCTCGGATGCGCATTCACAGGCGTCGGATCCCACGCCGCAAAATCGAAATTGCCGCGCTGCGCACTCGGCGCGACGTCACCCCACGGATACAGGCATTCGCTTTCCGTCGGAGTGCCGTATGCGGCGCGATGCCATTGGGCTTCACTTGGCAACGCGCGCTTCGCCCATCGCGCGTACGCCGATGCTTCTGCGTGGCTCACGTAAACCGGCCAATCGAGCGGCAGCGGAATCTTCGCGAACATTCCGCGATATACCCAGCTGTTGTGACTGGCGGCGCTATTATTGCTGCTGCGCTCCCAGAAAAGCGGATGCGAAATGCCCAGCGAAGTGACCCATTGACAATCTTCCGCGTTCCAATGCGCTTTGTCTTCGTATCCGCCGCCGCGCAAGAATTCCAGGTATTCGCCGTTCGTCACCGGGTAAACGCCGATGTGAAATCGCGGAACAAAAACTTTCAGTTCCTCGAATTCATTGTCCCAGCCAAATTCTTTGCGTTCGCTCCGCATGCCGAGCGTCGCTTCGCCCTCCGGAATCGCCGTCATTCGCGGGCCGACGGATTCCGAACCTGGTGTGTCCAGCGCCCGTTGCGACAATATTTGTGGTGCGATTTTCTTCTCGATAGGCAACTGGTGCAGTAAATACGCGAGCGTCTCGGCGTGCATGAGCCGGTGCTCAACGGCCACATTCAGCAATGTGTCCAAAGACGTGCCTAAGGCTTTCGCGGCAAGCTTGCTCGAGGGCGCGCCCAACGCGGCGTCGATTGTTTCGCGCAGCTTCGTGTTGTACACCTGAATTTCCGCGACGGTCGGCCAGTCGGCAGGCTGATCGCTCGGCAACTGTCCGTCTACTGGATCGATTCCGAACGCGAACAGTTTGTCGAATGCTGGATGTACGCTCGCGAGGCCAAACGTGTCGCGTCCCAGCAAATTCCAATCGAAAGATTCCAGATGTCCAAGATAAAAAATCAACCGGTGCCGCTCGGGAATCGGGCGCTCGTAAATCGCATCCGGACGCAGCAATGCAAACAGCAAATCCGTTTGCGCGCGCGCTTGCTTCATGCGCTCTTGCAATTGGTAAAGGGAATCGATCGCTGGTTTGGGAATGGCCATGGGAGAATCCCGGGCGGATAGGAGCTTCCTTTCTACTCCTTTGCGGCGGGTTCTTCAACGGTTTTAGATTCAAATTGTCAGCGGAGGATTCTACAGGATTCGCGGTATTTACTGCGTCTCAGCGAGGATGTACCCGCCCAGGAAGTCCCTTCACAGGGCCGTCACGGAGTCGTCACCGAGAAAGATGATCGGCGAGCAGTTTGCGAAACGCTTTGCCCCTGTGGCTCATTTCATTCTTTTCCGCTTCGCGCAACTCGGCGAATGTTTTCGAGCGCACAGGAAAATAAAATATCGGGTCGTAGCCAAATCCTTCGTGTCCGCGCGGGCCATCTGCAATGATGCCCTCCGCCGAATCGGACATCACCGCCAGCATTTGTCCGGCGCGCGCCGCCGCAATCACGCACACAAACCGCGCGCGCCGCGCGTCGCCCTTCATGCCGCGCATTTCGTTCAGCAATTTCCCAATGCGCTTGGCGTCGTTCGCGTCGGGCCCCGCATATCGCGCCGAATGCACTCCGGGCGCTCCGTCCAACGCGGGAACCACGAGCCCTGAATCGTCCGCGAAAACTATTTCTTCGCTTGAGCGGCTGTAATGCAGCGCTTTTCCCGCGGCGTTTTCGGCAAACGTGGGGGCGTCTTCGGGAAACGTGTGCAATTCGCGGAACCGCGGCAGCAAGTCCAGATCAATCGCGCGTCCCTCGGCCATCGAACGGTATTCGCGCAGCTTGTTTGCATTCGATGACGCGAGCAGCAGCTTAACGCGCGCGGGCACGGAATTCCATGTGGAGCAGCTCCTGCTGCACTTCGGTTAAATGATGTATCCCCGCCGCGGCCAGACGCAAAAGCGACTGCATTTCGTTTTCCGTGAATGGCCGTCCTTCCGCTGTCGCCTGCACTTCTACGAGTTTTCCCGAGCCGGTCATTACCACGTTCATGTCCACTTGCGCATGCGAATCTTCCTCGTACGCGAGGTCGAGCAGCAGTTCGTCTTTCACGATGCCGACGCTGATGGCCGCCACGGAATCGAGCAACGGGATCGTGCGCAGAATCCCCGCGGCCTTCATGCGTTCGAACGCCAGCGCCAGAGCCACGAACGCGCCAGAAATCGAAGCCGTGCGAGTGCCGCCGTCGGCTTCGATCACATCGCAATCCACCCACACGGTTCGCTCGCCCAGAGCGCCGAGATCCGTGACGGCGCGCAGCGCGCGTCCGATCAACCGCTGAATTTCCTGCGTGCGTCCCGATTGTTTTCCTCGCGCGGCCTCGCGCGGCGTGCGCTTGTCGGTGGCGCGCGGCAACATTCCGTACTCGCTCGTCACCCATCCTTTTCCCTGATTCCGCAAGAACTGCGGCACGCCGTCTTCCACGGTCGCTGTCGCCACCACGCGCGTGCGCCCCGCTTCAATCAGCACGCTTCCTTCCGCCGTCGACACGAAATCCGGCGTTAGTTTAACTGGCCGTAATTCGTTGGCCGCGCGTCCGTCGGGTCGCACAAATCCTCCATGAGTACGTCGTTTCGTTCATTAGTGTGAAGGCCGTCGCGGCCAGTGTCAACCGGCTGGCGCGTCCGGTTTTGGCTGCTGTGCAGGGGCGGGCGTCGCCGCAGGTGTAGCCGTTGCGGGCGCGGGCTGGGTGCGCAGATCAAAAAACCCGGAAATGTCGACGTGCCCGGCAAGAGTCTCCGCTTCCTGTCCGTGAATCAGGATTTTCAGCCGCGTGATTCCAGGCATATTGGCTGCGAGCGTCTGCACAATGGAATTCACGGCCATCCACTCGCTCAAAATTCCCGAAGGCATTTCCGACGCGAGCGCGTCCGAGAAATCCGCAACCGCCGTGCCATTCGGCAAAATGTAAAAACTCAGCAACGTCGCGCCAACCGGCAGCGTTCGCTGCGCAGGCGTCGGCGGATTCGCAATCAGCGCGCCGATCAACTGCTTCGCGCGCTCCACCGGGTCAGCCGATAGCGGCAATTGCACCGTAACTGCCGCGAGCCGATCCGGTTCCGTGGCGGAAAGCCAAAATACCTGCGCACTCGCGACCACATCTGTTGGCGTTGAAATGGGCGGCGCCACCACTTCGCGGCGCTCCTGCTCTTCGGTTGATTGTGTCCGCGCCAGACGCGCGACGCGCTGGTGCAGCACGCGGAAATAAACCAATCCCGCGACGACCGCAACCACCAGCACGACCACGGCAATTTTCGCGCGTTGCGGCAACTATTTGCCTCCTGGCGGGTAGATCGTCTTGTACGCCGCCACCGCGCGACCAATTCCATCGGCCAGGGCCGCGGCCATTGCCTCGAGCTGCTGAGAGCCAGCCGCGATATTCGAAATCTCCACGGCGGCGGCGGGAGTCGCGACGGAGCGCAGTTCGAATACCGGCAAGCCGGATGAAATTTCCGGTGAGCCTTTGAATTTTTGCGCCAACTCAACCTGAAGCAAGTCGCCTAATTTTCGACTCTGCTGCGCGTAAGGCTGTTGCGCCTCTCTCCATGGCAAAAATCCCGGCGGTGCGGCTGGTTGCACTGCTATCGCATTCACGCCCTGAGTTTGTCCGCCTGCGGTCGTGTTCGGTGCCCCAGCCGCGGTGACCGACGGAAATGAATATGTATACGTGCGCACTGTTCCCGCGGGCCCTGTCGAGCCAATATGCAAGCTGATGAAAATCGCGTCGCTCTGCGCGTTGGCAATCGTTGCGCGATCGTCAAACGATGGATCCGTGTCGCCTCGGCGCGTTATCACCACTTCAAAGCCCTGCTCGCGCAAAGTGTCGCCGACGATTTGCGCGAATTCGAGCACCAGATCTTTTTCCGCTACTCCGCTTGGGCCGCGCGCGCCCGTGTCCACGCCTCCGTGCGCTGGGTCGAGTACGATCACGCGCAATACGTGCGCAGGCGCTGCGGGCGGCGGAGGCGCTGCGGGCGTTTGCGGCGGCGCAGGGATTTGTATCGGCGCGGCCTGTTGCGGCGGGATTGTTTGTTGGACAACCGGCGGCGGAGGCTTTGGCGGCTGCGTCTGTTGCGTATCTTGCGCGGCAAGCGTGGCGCAAATGCCCGCAAGGAATAAAAACCAAACGATAATTAGCGCGCGTCGCACGCGAAGAGAATAGCAGAAATATTTGCCAATACTTTTACGAAGAGGTTTCGTGCTTCGCGTCTGTTACACGCTGCAGCTGAATATCGCCCGTTGCCAGTCGTGAAATGAACTCTCGGTCCGCGTCGAGGAAATCCATTTCCGGCAATTTTTGCGGCGTGACCCATGCAATTGCTTCGAATATGCGGTTGTCAATCTTGCCGGACTCAATCGTAGCGGCGAAACAAATCAATTCGATCGCCGAAGGCATCTCCGGATATTTATGTTTCGTGCGGCAAATCTCCGCGCCAATTGTCGCGTCAACTGCCAGTTCCTCGCGCAATTCGCGAATGAGCGCAGCTTCCAGCGATTCTCCGCTTTGCACTTTGCCGCCCGGGAATTCCCATTTCAGAGGAAATTTGCCGGAGCTACTGCGTTGGCATGCAAGGATGCGCCCATCACGCACAATCACTGCCGCGACAACTAGCACGGTATATCCAGAAAAAGTTGGCGTGGCGTCACCACGGAGGATCATCCTGCGCCATGCATGAGGTAAACGTGAACGCGTAGCATTCCAGGCCCGCCTGTCGCGAAACCAATTGCAGCAGCCGTTGCTTCATCGCCGGATTGCGCACCAGATTGTACATTCGCGGCGAATCCACGTGGATAATCGTTCGGCCTGCTTCATCACGAACCACATCTGTTCCCATTTCATCCGTCGCCAGCGGATTTCCTTCGTGCAAAAGCTCGAGAATTTGCGGCTCGCCCTCTGGCGCCATCACCAGATTCGCTTCCTTGCCCGTGTAATACAGAAGGATCGACGCAGGCGCTTCCGCTGTCGGGGCCGAACGCGCGCATTCGTCACGGCTGATCCACGCCCCGGAAAGATAAACCGTGTCGGCGTTCACCTGCTCGGGCAATTTGTAATCGCCCGCGCGATTTTCATTTTCGTGCAGAAATCCCGAAGGGTTTCCCAACTTGCCGCGCTTGTTGCCCAGATAAAGTTCGGGCGTGGTGCGATAACAGACCGCCCCCGGTTTATCGGTGTCGCGCACGGGATCCATGGGCGGAGGAAATTCTGCTTGCGGATTGATTTCGCGCAGCAGCGTTTGAATCGCGTCCTCGCTCGCACCGTAGTCGCCTTCGCCGAAATGGAAAAATCGAATGTAGCCTTTGCCGTCGATCAAATATTTCGCGGGCCAGTAGCGGTTCGCGTACGCGTGCCAGATCGCGTAGCCATTGTCGAGCACGACGGGATAGTGAATTCCAAATCGCTCGACCGCCGCGCGCACGAATTTCTCATTGGCTGCAAAGGAAAATTCCGGCGTGTGTACGCCGATAATCGTCAGGCCTTTGTCCGCGTAGCGTTTGTGCCATTCGACAAGATAGGGCAAGGTCCGCAGGCAATTCACGCAGGTGTAATCCCAGAAATCCACCAGCACCACGCGCCCGCGCAACGAGCGCAACTCAATCGGCTCCGAATTGAGCCACGTCGCGCCAATTTCCGGCGCGTGGACTTTGCCCTTTTCAATCTCCATTGATAATTCCCGTCATCAAATTCATGTTCTCACGCGTCTCTTCTCTTTTTCGCTTTGTGACGGCTCACGCCATTCGTCAGTTCCGGATGCAAGATTCGCAGCAATTCTTCCGCGCCGCGCACCAGCGGCGGACCCGGCGTGTTCAGTAATTCGTCGCGCACTGCAAAGACGCGGCGGTCGCGCACCGCTGGAACATCCTGCCACGCCGGATTCGCAAGGGCTTGCTCCGGTTTTGACTTTCCGCCTGTCGCGGTCCACGCCAAGACAATCACT
>DASRQP010000007.1:0-2190 GCA_035696585.1 Candidatus Acidiferrales bacterium
TGCTCTTGTGCCCGAGGGCGTGGAAGATTACATTCTTAAGCAGGCCCTGTACCGGTGAACCTGGACTCGTTACCCAATGCGATTCGCTGGACCGTCGAAGCGGCCCAGAACAAGAAAGCCACTGCCGTGACTGTGCTCTCGCTTGCGGGGCTTGGAGCTTTCGTCGAGTATTTTGTAATTTGCTCGGCGGAAAGCGCGCGCCAGATCGACGCCATAGGTGACGAGATCGAGGGCATCCTTCATACGCACGGCGTGCGGTTTCCGCATCGCGAAGGACGCGCGGGCACGGAATGGCTTCTGCTCGATTACGGCAGCTTCATCGTTCACGTCTTCAGCGAAAAAGTGCGCCTCTTTTACGACATTGAGCGCTTGTGGCGCTCCGCGAAGCGCTTCGACGTTCCCGAGCCGGGCCCCTCGCACGCTTCCGGCGCCGCATTATGACCACCGCCCGTCTGGAATGGATCGCGGCTGATCCCGCATCGGAGCGAATGCTGGAAATTGCAGGGAAAGTCGCCGGCACTTCGACGACTGTTCTGATCACGGGCGAAAGCGGTACGGGAAAGGATCATCTGGCGCGCTGGATCCATGAGCAGAGCCCCCGCCGCGACGCCGCATTCCTGAAAATCGATTGCGCCAGCCTTCCCTCGGAGCTTGTCGAATCCGAGCTCTTCGGCCATGAGCGCGGCGCGTTCACCGGCGCGGAATCGCGCAAGCCCGGTCGCCTGGAAATGGCGCGCGACGGCACCATCGTGCTCGACGAAGTGGCTGCACTGGCGCCCAGCATTCAATCCAAACTTTTACGCGTCCTCGAAGAGCACAAATTCGAACGCCTCGGCGGCACGGAAACACTCGATATGGACTCGCGCTTGATCGCGCTGACGAATGCCGATCTCGAACGCGCTGTGCGTGGCGGCTATTTCCGCGAGGATTTATTTTTTAGACTGAACGTTGTCGTCATCGTCGTTCCGCCTCTGCGCGAACGTCCCAAAGATATCCGACCGCTTGCGGAGCATTTTCTTGCGCGCCTGGCACCCGTCCATGGACGCGCGGGCGCCACGATGGATTCGGCGGCTCTAGACGCTTTGGAAGAATATGCGTGGCCCGGTAACGTGCGCGAATTGAAAAATGTGATTGAACACGCGCTGATTTTCGCGAAGGACGCGACACTGAAACGCGAGGATTTCCCTGCTGTCCTTACTTCCGGCGCCGAAGTTTCGCCCGCCGCGCGCCCCCGTTCCCTTGAAGATCTCGAAAAAGAAGCCATCATCGCGACACTCGAATCCACGCATTACAAAATCGCTCAAGCCGCGGATATTCTCGGCATCAGCCGCAAAACGCTGCTGGAGAAACGCAAGAAATACGGTTTAGCGTAGCCGTCTTTATGAAAATCCGCCTGATCATGCTGGGCCGCACACGACGTGCGGAAGTACGCGCGCTGGTCGATGATTATCTGGGCCGCATCCGTCATTACGCTGAAATCGAAACCACGGAATTGCGCGAGGCCAGCGATTCCACAGTGCGAAAACTCAAGCTCGAGCCTTCAGCGACAATCGTTTTACTCGATGCTGCCGGCAAACAATTCACTTCCACGGAATTTGCTCGCTGGCTTGGCGATTTGCGAGATCGCGGCGCGCGCGAGATTGTTTTTCTTTGCGGCGACGCGGCCGGATTCCCGGAATCTCTGCGGCGCGCCGCGAAACAGAAGCTTTCGCTTTCCACGCTGACCATGCCGCACGAGTTCGCGAGGGTCGTCCTGGCCGAGCAAATTTACCGCGCGTTCGCCATCCTGGCCGGCCACCCCTATCCGAAATAATTCGAAATAGGCAGATTCCGTACCCGCATTCTGCGAGAATATCCGCTCATGACAATCAAAATTACGCACGATGCGAATGCAGCCACAGCGTCAGTAGAGCTGACGATTACGCAGCCTCTCGATGACTTCGACCTCACCGAAGTCGCGGCCCCGATTCCGCGCGACATCGATCCGATTCTTGCTTCACAAGGATTCAAGGACCTGCTCGACGAGGCGCGCGCGATCCTCGAACGCGAATTCATGGGCAGCAATCTCTCAATCGCGCAACTCACCGGCGCAATCTGCAAGGACGGGGCCGTCTACCATCCCGGAATCTGGCTGGTGGTGCGCGAAGCGAACGCCGCGGGCAAGGAAATGTCGCCTACGTCACGCGCGCG
>DASRQP010000008.1:0-5772 GCA_035696585.1 Candidatus Acidiferrales bacterium
AACCCATGATGGAAATCCCCACCGCGACCGCAGGGTTGAATACGCCGCCCGAAATGCCGCCCACCGCGTAAACTCCCGCCGTCACCGTGAAACCAATGGCCAGTCCATAAAACGAATTCCCAGCCGTCCCTTTTGCTGTCGCCGTGTTCAGCACCACAAAAACCAGCGCGAACGTAAACAAGAACTCCGCCAGCAGGGCCGGCAATACCGGCAGATTCATCGGGACCACCTGAACTCCCGCTTTCAGATACTCCACCGCCAGCGCTGCAAGCACCGCGCCGGCGATCTGCGAAATCACGTACCCCGCAACATATTTTGTTTCAATCTTCCCGCGCATCCATATCCCGAGAGTCACCGCAGGGTTGTAGTGCGCGCCAGAGATATGTCCGCCGGCAAAGACCATCACCATCAGCGCCGCTCCAATCGCCAACGGCGCCATCGTCCCGCCTGCATTCCCCACCACCGTGCACCCAATCGTGAATACCAGGAAGAATGTCCCCACAAGTTCGGTGATGTACTTGTTCATCCAAATTCCTCCTCAGCGCGAGATTTCCCGGACTGTGGGCCCGGTTTCGCTGCGCAAGATACCACGGAACTACAATTCTCGCATCGGCGCCGCCAGTTTGGGCATTCTCAATCAACAGCCGCATGCGAGCCCTGCCTGTAACTCACCCATTCAACAGGCTTCGGGATTTCGCGTCGCCCTGTTAGAATCGCGGGCCTGCCCGCCTCGGCGGGTTCGCAGCACTGGCATCGAGCCTCCGGGAGGAACATGTACCGCATCTGGCAGAAACTGCTCGCCGAATTCATCGGCACCTTCTTCCTCGTTTTCTTTTCCGTCGGCGCAATTTGCATCGACGCGAGCCTGCGTTCCTCCGGCGCCGGTAGCGTGGGACTCATCGGCATCGCTCTCGTGCGCGGCCTCACGTTTGCAATTCTAATTTGTGCGCTCGTACACATTTCCGGCGCGCATTTCAACCCGGCCATCACCATCGGCTGCTGGGTCACGCGAAAACTCGGTTCGATTAGCGCGCTGTTTTATTGCGTCGCGCAGATTCTCGGAGCCATCGCGGCGGCGCGCATCGTCGCGCAATTCGTTCCCGAGCAGGTCTGGCGCTCGGTTTTGATGGGAACGCCCGATCTCGCCGCGGGCTTTTCGCGCACTCAGGGCATTCTGCTCGAAGGCTTGCTGACGCTTTTCCTCGTCTTCATTTTTTTCGGCGTCGTTGCCGAAGCGAAAGATTCTCTCGCGCGTTCCGGAGGCTTCGCGGCGGGACTTGCGCTCTTCGTCGGCATGATTGTCGGCTCTCCATACACGGGCGCGTCCATGAATCCCGCCATGGCGCTCGGAACCGCAATCGTAGCGCATCACTGGAACAACCACGGTGTGTACTGGGCGGGTCCGCTGCTCGGCGGAGTGATTGGCGCGTGGCTTTACCATATTCTTTTCGCGCGCGAGTCCTGATCCATCACTCCGCTATTCGTTCCTCTGCTTCTTTCTCGAACACAGCCTCCCACCTCCAGAATCATTGAAACAGCCCACGACCCCATTGTCATTCCGAGAAGGATGCGACCAGCATCCGACGAGGAACCTCTTTCCTCCTTCCCATCTTCGACCTCCAGTTTCCGGCCTCAAGGCCAGTTGCATTCCAGGCAATCGCGCCGCGACGGGTGATTGCTCCCCCCTATTTCGCATGCTAGGTTGATCGCATATTCCTGAAAGTGAGACCAAGCAATGGCCGTTGCGATTGATGATCTTCTGCGCCGCGCTGTCGAAAACAAAGCGTCCGACTTGCATCTAAAGGTCGGCAACCACCCCTATCTGCGCGTCGACGGCATCTTGCAGCCCGTCGCCGACGTGCCACGCATTACGCCGGAAGAAATGCTGTCGATGGCCTTCAGCATGATGACCAACCGGCAAAAGCAAAAATTCAAAGAAACCGCCGAACTCGACATGGCGTACGGTGTCGCTGGCCTCGGCCGCTTCCGCGTCAACGTTTTCCAGCAGCGCGGCAACGTCGGCATGGTCCTGCGCGTAATTCCCACGAAAATTCGCACCATCGAGGAACTGAACCTTCCGCCTGTCATCGACAAAATTTGCGAAGAGCAACGCGGCCTCGTCCTTGTGACGGGAACCACCGGTTCCGGTAAATCAACAAGCTTGGCGGCCATGATCGACCGCATCAATTCGATTCGCGCGGAACACATCATCACCATTGAAGACCCGATCGAATATCTGCATCGCGATAAAAAGGGATTCATCAATCAGCGCGAAGTCGAAGTCGATACTTCCACGTTCTCCACCGCGCTGCGCGCTGCCCTCCGTCAAGACCCGGATGTGATCCTCGTCGGCGAAATGCGCGACCTTGAAACCATTTCCACGGCTTTGCTCGCCGCGGAGACGGGCCACATGGTTTTCTCGACTTTGCACACGTTGGATGCGACCGAAACCATTCAGCGCATCATCGCGGTCTTTCCGCCGCCTGAGCAAAAACAAATTCGCTTGCAGCTCGCGTCGACGCTGAAAGCCGTCGTCAGCCAGCGCCTGGTGCGCAAAAGCGACGGCGTCGGCCGCGTTCCTGCCGTCGAAGTATTGATTTCCACCGGATACATTCGCGATTGCATCATCAATCCCGATAAAACGCGCTTGATCCGCGACGCTCTCGCTGCCGGCACCAGCCAGTACGGCATGCAGACATTCGATCAATCCATCTTCGATTTGTATTCGAAGAATTTGATCACGCTCGAAGAAGCGCTGATCCGCGCCAGCAATCCCGACGAATTCAAGCTGCGCATTCAGGGTATTCGTTCCTCCGCCGACGCCGCGCGCGAGGAAATGGAACGCACCATGACGGAATTTGAACGCACCGGCCCGCGCCGCTAACCGCTTTTTTGGAGTGCGGCGCCTGCCTGCCGCAGGCAGGGCTCGCCGCCGCTTTGCTTTTTGCGCGCGTCTCTGTAGATTTTTCGGCGAACGCAAGTTTCGCCAACTGGCCGCCGCACCCATGGACGTTCGCCGCCCAAAATTAATTGCGGCACAAAACACGGTGATATAAATTCCCGATTCCAATGCCATACGTCGAACCCAAACAAGCTTGGTACACGTTTTTCTTCGGAGTACGCGGCCTGCTGCGTTTGTTCGTTGCCATGCTGGCGTTCTCCTACACGATTTTCGTTTGCAAATTCCTGGAAGCCAACGCGGGTTCGCCATTCTCCCGCTTGACCAACGCCATCACGGTCGCCGCCGGCCGTTGGGAAATCATTCTGCTCTTCACCGGACTTTTTTCAATTGCCCTGTGGTTTGGATTCCACAGCGATGTCGAGCCGCGCGGCTGGGGCCTCTACCGCATGTTCTCCGAGGAATGCGAAGACTACGACTGGTGGGGCCGCCGAATCGAAGGCAAGCGCCGCCAGTAAATCTCACTCCGCGAGCACGTGCCTCTTTGGAGTGCGGCGGCTCGACGCCGCCTTGCCTTTGCTCCTTTTTTCACTCGTCGCTTGTGATTCGCCTCCGTTCCCCCCTCTCTGCGTTCTCTGCGCCTCTGCGGTGAGAGACCTGCTTTGCTTCTCGCCCTTGCGGGTGCCCCATCCTGAGCGATCTTTGCGAAGGGTGGGGTCTTTGTGCTCTCGGCTAGCTCACAACCACTTCGGCTTCGCCTTTGCTTCTGCTCTTCGGGCTTCGGCCTTCTTGCCTCTTGCCTCTCGCTTTCATTCTCGACTGTCATCTCTGCGTTCTCTGCGCCTCTGCGGTGGTTTTGTACACCGCCGTTCGCCTTCCGCTCGTCACTAGTCACTAGCCACTGCACTTCCACTTCCAGAATGCTATCCTCTTCCCGTGCGCTCTTCTTCTCCGCGAAAGCATTCCACCGAGCCTGACCTTTACGCCGCCGCGCTGCGAGCCCTGATGCGCCGCTCGTACTCCGTCCACGAAATGCGCAAATACCTCGCGCGACGCGCCGAAAATGAAGAGCACGTCGGCGGCGTGCTCAAGAAACTCAAAGAATTCCAATATCTCGACGACGCTCGTTACGCGCGAGACTACGCGCGCATCCATGCGCAGCAACGCCGCCAGGGCAAATTCCGCATCGCGCGCGAACTCCGCGGCCGCGGCGTCCCTGACAAGCATATTGAAGCTGCGCTCGAAGCTGTCTTCGCGGAAACGGATGAGGCAACATTGGTGCGCTCCCGCCTCGACCGCAAATTGCGCCAGCTTCGCGGCTCGTCTGATCCCGCCAAGCCGCTGGACGAAAAAAAACGCGCCTCGCTCTATCGCAATTTATTGCGCGCCGGCTTTTCCTCCGATGTAATCCGCGCCGAACTCCGCGCCGCCACAAAAACCGCCGTCAACGCCGATGCTCTTACTCAAGAGGAGTCGTGATGCGAGAAATGACGCACACACCGCGCCTGCAGCAATCACTTCTTTGTCTTGCGGTCGGATTCGTTCTGGTTCTTACAGGATTCGCGGGTTGCCGTCGCACCGCGCCGCTTGGCGAAGGTACGCCGACCCTCATTTTAACGAGTTCGAGCATTCGCAGCGGCAACATAGGAAAGCAGTGCACTTGCGACGGCGGAGAAATTTCTCCGGAACTGGCATGGACTGCGCCACCGGCGAAGACGCAGAGTTTCGCGCTGATTGTCATCGACCGCGATGCCTTTTTTGGTTTCGGTTCCTTCACGCACTGGGTGCTGTATAACCTCCCCGCCGCGACCCGCGAGATTCCCGAAGGGTTACCGAAACAAGAGCAACTGCCGGACGGTTCCCGTCAAGGCCAGAATGATTTCGACAAACCCGGCTATGCTGGTCCGTGTCCGCCGACATCGGTGCATCGTTACGTGTTCACGCTGTACGCGCTCGATTCAAGATTGAATTTGCCCGCGGCAGCCACCAAAGAGCAGGTTGAGAGCGCGCTGAAAGGCCACATCCTTGCGCGCGGTCAGCTGATCGGCCGGTATCATCGCTAGGATGCCCCCTCTCTTTGTCATCCTGAGCGGAACGCGAAGGATCTCGCCGTGGCCGTAGCTCGATTTCGATTGGCGAAGGGCCGCAGGCAGGAATCTGCTTTTCGTTCCTTCGTTGGAGCGACACTCGCCTCGCCTGCGGCCAGAGGGGCGGTGCACCGCTCGCTGAGCATAGTTTTCCCCTTGTCAAGCTGTTTATAAAGTGGTATACAGGGATGTGACATCGCAATTCGCCCGCCAAAGCCACCTTCGGGTGGCTATTCGTATTTATGGGCCGTCGAAAACACGGCGAATTCTAATCGAGTTTCTACGGGAAATTAGAAGTTGCGCTAAATCCTACAAAACAAAGCACAGGCCAGTTTCTAATCGAGTTTTTTCGCGGTTTTTTCTGCAAACTGTTCAGATCCGAACAGCGAAAATAAGGTTAGAATCATCTCCCACATCAAACGAAACCGTCGAGGGGCACATTGAGCGAACTGAAGTGGCCGGGAAATAGAATTCGCGAGACGTTCCTGAACTTTTTCGAGGAGCGCGGGCACAAAATTGTGCGCAGCTCTTCGCTCGTCCCCGCGAACGATCCCACGCTGCTTTTCACCAACGCGGGAATGAATCAGTTCAAGGACGTTTTTCTCGGCCTCGAACATCGCGATTACAATCGCGCCACCACCTGCCAGAAATGCGTGCGCGCCGGCGGCAAACACAACGACCTCGAAAACGTCGGCTTCACCAATCGCCACCACACTTTTTTTGAGATGCTCGGCAATTTTTCCTTCGGCGATTATTTCAAGAAGGACGCTATCGCTTACGCCTGGG
>DASRQP010000009.1:0-5000 GCA_035696585.1 Candidatus Acidiferrales bacterium
CTTTGCAAGCAGGGGGTCGCCGGTTCGATCCCGGCCACGTCCACCACTTTTGTCCTTAGTTTCCGCTAGCCCAGCACGGTCGAAGCAATCTCTGTCGCCTGTGTAGAATTGTCATTGTGACCAATCCGTTTTGACTTCTCGGAAGAATCGGGCAAAATGGCGAAATCTTACCAGGGGAAAACTGGCTGCGCGTGTGTTGGCCGATTGCCCGCGTCTAGTTCTGCACGGCGTTTCCGCGCCGGAAAAATCACGCCGTGCAGATAAGGCTTACCTGTTCTTTACGTTGTCCGTCGACGCGATGAACTCCGCCGCGTTGTCGTGCAACTGCTTCAGCGAAGGCTCGTGCGCGTAGACCATGTGCCCGGACTGGTAGAACCGGAATTCGATATTCTTCACCAAGTTCTGCGGAATGGGCAAATGCTCCATTTCGTAAACACCTTCATAGAACGGCGTGGCCAGGTCGAAGTAGCCCGCGTTCAGTAGCACTTTCAGGTTGGGGTTGTACTTCATCGCGTTGGCCAAATCGATCATCACGTTGGGCGTTCCAGGATTTCCGTGGTGGGTGATGTCCCAATTCCCCGTGTTGATCTCCGGTTTGTAGGTTCTGTCTTCGCCGAATTTCAGCTGCTTGCGCACGTAGTCATTGAATGCGGATACATACGCGGAGCTGATGGACGCGGACTGCGGGTCGTAATCCGCTTCCTTGCTCAGCGGATCCATGCTCGGGCCGGAGAAGCGCGTGTCCAACCGACCGGTAGTCAGGCCGTTCTGATCGAGCAGGTTCTTTTCAAATTCTCCGCCGTCGATGCGCAGGTTGGCCTTTAGGATGTACTCGACGGGCAGACCGGTGTAATCGTGGAGCTTCCCGGCGATCGCTTGGCGCTGGTCCACCGGCAAAGAGGTGCCGGCTCCGAGCGCCAGGGCGTATTCGTTCATAGAAAAGTGCTCGACGTCCTTCAGGAACGATTCCAAGTCCGAGGGCTGGTTCGGCAGCTTGTGGTGATACCACGCCGTGGCAGCATAGGTGGGCAGGCCGAGCTCGTAAGGCAAATCGATGCCTGGATTGAACTCAGGGCCATCGACGCTGTTATCGAAGCCCAAAATCTGCGACAGCAGCATCACGCCATTGAAGTCCACGTCGTAATCGCCCTCCAACATGGCAATCAGCACGGCGGAGCGCGTGGTGCCATAGCTCTCGCCAAAGAGATACTTCGGCGAATTCCAGCGGCCGTACTTGGCGAGGAACTGGGTGATGAATTCGGCAAAAGCGTGGCCATCCTGATCGACGCCGTAGAAGGCCTTCTCCTTGTTCGGACCGGCGACGCGGCTGAAGCCGGTACCGGGCGCGTCGACGAAAACCAGGTCGCTCGCGTCGAGCAGGCTGAAGTCGTTATTCACCAGCGAATAGGGCGCGGCCGGCGTGTGTGTGTCGTCAGCTGTGACCACGCGGCGCGGACCAAAAGCACCCATGTGCAGCCACACGGTAGAGGAGCCGGGACCGCCGTTGTAGATGAAGGTCACCGGGCGCGACGAGGGGTCTGCGCCAGACTTCATATAGGCCACGTAGAACATGCTGGCTTCGACGGGCGGATTCTTGTCGTCCTTGGGCACGTCCTGCGGCACATCATCCCAGCCTGTGGGGTGCACGACGAGCGTGCCGGCGTAGGCGTCGTAATTGATCACCTTGCCTTCGACGGTGACCGAGCCGTTGGTCTTTTGCTGCTCGACCTTGAATTCGTTGGAATTGGCTGGGGCGGCGGCGCTGGCTGCAGGCGCGGCGGCTGCGGCTTCCTTGGATTGCGCGTGGGCCGCGAGGAGCGGCAGCGCGGGGATTGCGATGGCCAAAACGGCGAACCAGAAAATGAATCTGCGCATCATGCGTCTCCAGTCTTTCTTGGGTACGTTTAGGAACTGCGTAACAGACTTCATGCGAAATGCTGCACACGGAAAATCGTTACGGGGAACCATGGTAATAAACGCTGTTGAGATGCTCTTTGTTCCCAGTTTTCGATTTTCGAGCGACGCAGCCTACCGCGAAGGGACGACGAATGCAACGGCTGTTGCGATGCGCGGAGAAAAAAATTAAACGCGCGTAAAATGCTGTGCGGCCGTGGGAAACGCGTCCGAAAATGAACAAATGTCTCGGGTAGAAACGCGTGCGGAAATGGGACTGGCGTTCGATTCACCCCTAACTTCTGCGCTGCTTCACGGTTCTCAATGCACCGGTGTCGGCTGCGGCGAGGAAGAGAGCTTTAAGAGTTTGGCAGCTTTGTTGGAGACGAGATTTAAGCCGCGGTCGTGCGCTTGCTCAGCGAGCAACGCGAGCTGTGTGCGCGCAGCTGCAGGGGCAGTACGAAGCTCGAGTTCGGCGAGCGCCAGACGGGCGTCGCATGCGATCCCGTAATAACCAAGACGTTGCGCGGTGGAGAGCGCATTCCGAAGCTTGCGGCGCGGATCGGATAAATCGGGCTTGGATTTTGCGCGCGAGGAGAGCTCGGCGGCTTCAATGCGGGCGTCCATAATGGCGACGGGCAACTTCAACGCGGGGTCGCCGAGTGGACGAGCGAGCGTCAACGCATCAGAGATTATCTTGCGCGCTTCCGCGAGCTTGCCTTCGCGCAGCAAAACGCGAGACAACTCGGCTTCGGCAGGGATTTCATCCATTACCGCTTTTTGCGACTGAAACTCGGCAAGCGATTCTCTGAGCGCGCGCTCCGCGTCCGAAAGCTTACCTTCCTCGATGGAAATTTCCGCGAGCGCCGCTTGATTTTCGGCGATGCCACCCTTGTTCCCCACCTGTTGGCGGAGAGCCAGCGCTTGCTGGTAGTTCTGCCTCGCTCCATTCAAATCATCCTGAGCCAATCTTATATCCCCAAGGACAGCGTTGACTTGCGCCTCGTCAGAGGTCTGGCGCCTAGCTTGTGAAATGGAGAGCGCCTGAGTGGCGTACTGGTCTGCTCCGGCGATGTCGCCCCGATATAAGCGGACCGCCGCGATACTGTAGAGTTCATAAGCAACACCTTTCGAATCAGTAAGTTCGATCTGCTTTCGAGCACGCTGGTACTGCTCTTCAGCCCGCCGGAGTTCGCCGCGACTCATAAAAATATCAGCGAGGTTGCCCAGAGCAACTGCCTCATTTAAGCTATCGCCACACTCCTTCCACGTCTGCGCGGCTTGGCGAAACAGCTTCTCGGACCGCTCGGTTTGTCCCTGATTTTCGTACGTGATGGCCATATTGTTCAGCACAACGCCCGTTTTTTCGTGCTCGCCCAATTTGCTGAGAAGCGCAAGCGCACGCGTGTACAGTTCGCGCGCGCCACTCAGATCGCCTGTGGAGCCACGACGGTCGCCCATGGCGCGCAGAGCATCCGCGGCGAGAAGGGTGTTGCCAGCGGCCATGAATATGTCGTATGCCTCCTGACAGTAAGGCACCGCGCCCTGCGGGTGTTCCCCATAGACCAGGTTGATGCATTGCTCGAGGCGGAAGCGCGCATAAAGCAATCTTTCTCCGCGGGAAGCCGCTTCGGCGCTAGCCTTTTCGAAAAATGGCTGCGCATCTGATCCTTTGGAGTAACTAATGAGCTGGCCCTGCCAGAAATCGATTCGCGGGTCCTCGGAGGCCGGCGGCGGAAGTTTGCGGAGCTCGCTAACGACAGCGAGAGCTTCTTCACGACGGCCCGCAGCATTGAGCACGACGATGAACTGCTCGGCGTAATCCACACTGTCGGGGTAGAGAGTATAGAGGGCGCGATAGGCAGCAGCGGCTTTCTCCAGCTCCTTCAGGCTTCCGAAATAAGCGCCTTCGACTTGCAGCTTGTCGGTTTCAGGAAGGCCCGCAGAAAGTTGATATGCCGTCTTGATTTCAGCGTCGGCCTTTTGGTCGTACCCTAAGCCACCCCAGGTACGGAAGAGCATGAGATGAACCAGAGGAAATCGCGGCGCGAGTTTCTCTGCTTGAAGAAAAAGATCTTTGGCGGCGGCGACGTCAGCATCGCGCAATTTGGCGAGCCCAAGAGAGTAGAATCGATTAGCGTCCGGATCGGAAGGAAGAGATGAAACCACGCTGACTTCTTCCGACTCGCTGATCATAGGCAGGCCCAGACGTTCGCGAAGGGCCACACCGACTTTGGCGACCAGTCCGAAAAATTGCTTTTCGCTGCCGGTCTCTGCTCCTTGGTACAACATTTCGCCGGTCTGAGCATCCTGCAATCGAAAATCGACGCGGACGCTACCGTCTTGCGGTTCCCCCAGAGTTGCGAAGGAACCGAGAACGAGCAGGTCGCTATTGAGGGCCTTCCCAATGCGCGACGCTGTTTGCTGGCTCAGGGAATCAGTCTCAGACCACGGCGAACTTATGCCAAACTGTGCAACACTTTCGCCCGAGACGACGCGCAGCTTGCCGCCGGCACCGAGTTCCGTTCGCAACA
Organism: Candidatus Acidiferrales bacterium; assembly: GCA_035696585.1. Lineage (GTDB taxonomy): Bacteria > Acidobacteriota > Terriglobia > Acidiferrales > UBA7541 > DAHUXN01. The sequence goes on from DASRQP010000009.1 coordinate 4,428, forward strand.
TTTCCGCGAGCGCGGTGGATAGCCACGCATCGCTGCTTCGGCCGGTAGCATTTTGAAAACCGAGCACGGCAACCGAGCGACCAATCGCCCCGACGTCAACGTTAGTCGCCACAGGCGGAGCTGAAAGAACCGCGACGCGCCTCCGAAAAACAAGAAATGTCACGGCTGCGAAAACGACGGCAACGGCAGTGATGCCTGCGAGCCACCGACGGGTCGAATAGGACGGGAAAGAATGCCGGTTAGCTGGCGATCCTTCGGCTGCCGCAGACTGAGCGATCGGCGTCGGAATTTCTGACCCAACCATCAGCGGCGAATTCTCTGCCGTGACCGGCGCGATGAAACGGTAGCCGCGCTTCGGAACCGTTTCGATGAAGCGAGGATTATCTGCGTCATCGTCGAGCGCTGCTCGAAGCCGCTTGAGTGCAGCGTTCAAGCTGCCGTCAAAATCCACATAAGTTCCTGCCGGCCACAACTCTCGCCGAAGGTCTTCGCGAGTGACGATTTGACCCGCGCGGTCCAGAAGCATTGCGAGGATGCGGAAGGACTGCTCCTGCAGGCGAATGCGCACACCTT
>DASRQP010000010.1:0-3205 GCA_035696585.1 Candidatus Acidiferrales bacterium
GCAAGATTCGCGACCACGGGCGCAGCTCCGCTGCCGGTGCCTCCGCCGAGTCCCGACGTGACGAACACCATGTCCGCGCCGTCGAGCGCCTCGAGAATTTTGTCCGTGTCTTCGAGCGCCGCCTTGCGCCCCATCTCCGGATTCGCGCCCGCACCCAGGCCCTTGGTGAGTTTTGTGCCGAGCTGAAGTTTGAGCGGCGCTTGCGACATTTTGAGCGCCTGCAAATCCGTATTCGCCGCAACGAATTCGACGCCTTCCACCTTGGCGCGAATCATACGGTTCACGGCGTTGCAACCGCCGCCGCCGACGCCGATCACTTTAATCTTTGCGCCGTTTTGTGGCTCTTCACTGAACGAGACTCGAAGTGCTGATTCTCTTGGCGTCATTCTGCCTCCCCTAAATTCCCGTTGAAATCGTCTTGCTTAATTCCCCGCAAAAAGTCCTTTCAACTTCTCCGTCCAACCGCTGGAACGCTGCGCCGCATGACGCCGCGCACGCGCTCCGTAGAGCACCAGGCCGACGGCAGCCGAGTACTCGGGCTGAGAAACCGCTTCCGTGATATCGCTCAAGCCGCGCGGCGCTGCCAGTCGCACCGGTAGCGAAAACATTTTCTCCGCGAGCTCGATAAGTCCGCGCAAGCGCGCGCCTCCGCCGGTCAGAACAATTCCGGCGGGGATTTGCGAATCGAGTCCAGCGCGGCGCAAATCCTCGCGCACCATTGTCAAAAGTTCATGCGCGCGCGGCTCGACAATCTCGCACAGGTTCCGCGCAAACACAGTCCGCGGCGGACGATCTCCCACGCTGCCGATTTCGATCGGCGTATCGGCTCCCATGATTTCGCGCCACGCGCAGGCGTGTTCGCGTTTTGCGCTTTCCGCCTCGGGAATCGGCGTGCGCAATCCGACGGCAAGATCGTTTGTAAAATGATCTCCGCCGATGGCGATGGCAGCCGTGTGCCGCACCACGCCGCCGGAAAACACAATCAATTCCGTGGTGCCTCCACCTATATCGAGCAGGCAGCAACCGAGTTCGCGCTCGTCCTGCGTCAAACACGCTTCGGCGGAAGCCAGCGGCTCGAGAACTGTGTCGCTGACAATCACGCCGGATTTATTCACGGCGTTGACCACATTTTGCGTCGCCGTCGCCGAAGCGGTGACGATGTGCACGTTGGCTTCCAAGCGTTGCCCCACCATGCCGATGGCGTCGCGAATGTTGTCCTGCGCATCAACGAAAAATTCCTGCGGCAACACGTGCAGGACCTCGCGATCGTCCGGCAGGCTCACGTTCTTCGCCGCCTCGACGGCGCGGCGCACATCGTCGCGATGAATTTCACGCTGCCGCTGGCCCAGCGTGATTCCGCCGCGGCTGTTCACGCCGCGCACGTGCCCGCCGGCGATTCCCACCAGCGCCGATTCCACCGGAACGCCCACAATGTTCTCCGCTTCCTCGACCGCGCGCCGGATGGAACTGACCGCGAGTTCGAGATTCACGATCTGTCCTTTGCGCCAGCCTTTCGATTCCGCAGCGCCCAGCGCGGCGAATTTCACGGCGCCGCCATCTTCCTCAATTTCACCGACGAGCGCGCAGGTTTTTGTGCTGCCGATGTCGAGCCCCACAACGTAGCGATCCTTTTTCCCCAAACGGCTGCTCCCCTAATCCTTTTCGTCGCGCGCTGCAGTTTCAGCGCGTCGCGCGTCGTTTCTCAGGCCGGTGCGACTTCGAGTGCGGCGCGGGCCGCCGCCGCGCATGTGTGATCGGCCGCTGCGCGACGGGCCTTAGTCTTGGTTTTGCATCTCCCGCCAATCTTGCACTCGCGACCGGTTCCGCGACGATCGGCTTCACCGCAGCATGTTTCACGGCGACGGGTTTCGCGACGACAGGCTGACTCGGCGCCGCTAACGACGATGATGAAGTCTCCGGGTTCACCACGACTTCGTGCTCGAAACGCAAATCGACCGACGCTACACGGCCCGCCGCCGCTTCCCACTGGCCGATGTTGTTCAGCAAAACTTGAAACTTGTCGTGAAAACCGCTGTTGCCGAAATGAACGAGCACCGCGTCGGGCGCTCCCTGCAAGCCCGCGAGCGTCGCCTGCAAATCATTCGCATCCGAGAGATCGATTTCGCTCACGGATTCTTGCGCTCCGGCGCGCACCTGCTGGATGCCTCCCAGAAAATCCACCATCATCTTCATGCGCTGCGCGCGTTCTTCGCGAGGCATGACCGCTGAAATTCCGGTGACAACGGGAAAATGAAAATCGCCTTCGAGCGGACGATCCAGAATCTGGCCATCACCGTCCACCAAAAACAAGTTTGCGCCTTCGCGCAAAAACGCTACGGGCGTGCGCTCCACTACATTGACCTCAATGCGGTTCGGCAACGCGCGGCGCACCGTAGCGCGCTCGACCCAGGGCAGCTCTTCGACTTGAGCGCGGCGCTTCGCCAACGGGATGCGCAGCACGCTGCGTCCGCGGTCGGCCGCGAAAATCTCAAGGATATTGGCGCGGCTGACAAAATGATTTCCGGAAAGTTCCACCAGGCTCGGGCTCGCCAACGCCAGTTGCGGCGAGGTCAGCAGGAAATTTCCCGCGGCAAAGAGCGCGCCGGCTCCGATAGCCACGACGAAAACTGCGAACGCAACGCGGAAATAAGTCTTCCACGCTTTCTTGCCGAATTTTCGCCGCCTGATCTCGACCGGCTTCTGACGGCGGAGATAGCGCGGCTCTTCCTCGGCCAGCGATTCCTGCGGATACGCTTCCGCGTCGATTCTTTTTAACTTCTCCGAACGCTTCATGCGTTTCCTTCTAAATAAATTCTTTCGGGCAAGCGCATCACGGCGTCACGCGCGTCTTCGGCTGTTCGACGCGGAGCAAAAAAGCCAGTTCGTCGAGCGAGCGATTGACGTTGCCCGCGCCAATTGCCAGCACAGCGTCGCCGGGCTGCGCCTCGCGCAATACAGCATCGATTCCGTTTTGCAATGTGCCCGTGAAAATTGCGTTCTTGTGACCAGCGGCGGAAATGGCCTCGGCGAGTTTTTGTCCCGTGACGCCTTCAATTGGAGGCTCGCCCGCTGGGTAAATTTCAGATACGAACAGGACATCCGCCTGATTGAATGCGCGGCAAAATTCATCCCAGAGATGTTTGGTTCGCGTATAACGATGCGGCTGAAACAAAACCAGCAAACGCTTGTAACCGCAGCCGCGCGC
>DASRQP010000011.1:0-5793 GCA_035696585.1 Candidatus Acidiferrales bacterium
TTGCCGACGGCAATCGCGCCCAAATCATCCAGGCCAAGCAAATCCGCGGACGCCTTCGTGCCGAACGAAAGCGCCTGCTGCGGCGTGGCGCCAAAGCGCACGTCGGTCATGATTTCGTCGCGCACAGTTCCCTTCCCCGGCTCGTAACTCTGATCCGAACCGGCCGCGATTTTCACGCCGGTGCTGAGAGCGGCTTTGAATCCTTGCAACTCTCCTTGCCAAATCAGATTCGCTTTGCGAATCGCGTAATCCGCCATGTGCATTCTCGGTCCGTTCTCCACGATGTTGTTAGCGATGTAGAGCGTCGGCGTCAAATAAACGCCGTGGTCCTTCATGTAATTCGCCGCGTCTTTGTCGAGGCCCGCGCCATGCTCAATGGAATCGACGCCCGCGTGCAGAGCGGCCCAAATCGTCGGCAGATTTTCGTCGTGCGCCGCCACTTTCACGTGCGCGGCGTGCGCTTGCTCCACGATCACCTTGAGCTCCTCCGGAGAAACCTGTTCCGCCAGCGGAGAATCGAGAGGCGAGAGCACTCCGCCCGATGCAAGAATCTTAATCACGCGCGCGCCATACTTGAGCTGCCAGTGAACCGCAGCTTCCGCGTCAGCCGGAGAATTGATGTATCCATTTTCCGGCGTGTAGAAATTCTCGGGCGTCAGGTCGGGCGGAAAGTCGTAGAAATCGCCGTGCCCGCCGGGAATGGAAATCGCATGCGCTGCAGGAACCAGATGCGGCCCGGGAATCGTGCCCTCTTCGATCGCGTCTTTGAGCGCAACATCGACGAAGCCGCCGCTGCCCAACACTCGCGCGGCCACGACGCCCGAATCGAGGGCGTAAGCCATCGCTTTTGTGGCGCGGATCGTAGCCAGCGGCAACGAAGGATATTTCCCGCGAGGGCCAGTCCAAATATGAATGTGCGCGTCAATCAGTCCGGGAATGCATGTGTACCTAGAGAGATCTTCGTGCTGCGCCCCGGCCGGAGCCGTCAAGCCGCGCCCTACCGCCGTGATTTTTCCAGCCGTGATGATAACGTCGCCGCCATCAATCGCCGGCTCGTTCGCGTCAGCAATTAGTTTCCCGCAACGCACAAATGTCGTGTTGGACTTCGCCGCCGCATTCACTGGCATCGCGTCTGAATCTTGCGCCATCGCGCACCGCGTCGCACACGCCATCAGCACCAGCACACCAAGAATTGCGATTCCCCGCTTCATCATTCTTCCCCCTAAATTCACTAGATTATTTCGGTACGCCTTGAGTGTTCTAGCCGCTAGCGCGTCTCGCGCCTTTGCGGAAGTCGCGGAAGGTTATTCCGGACGCTGCGCCATGTCAATGCGAAGCTCCAGCAAAATGCAAACTCCGCGATTGAACAAACTCCGCTAGCGTGATATGCAATGGCGCGGAATACGAAGCAGCGTTTTTATAACTCCGCCAATGGGAGAACCACATTGAAGATCGGAATTCGTCGCTTCGCATGGATGCTACTCGCCGCCGCTCTGATCCATCCCGGCGCGATTTTCGCGCAGGCTGCACACGCCAACGCAACCGTGCAAACGTGGGACACACACGAAGGCGACTTTAGTCTTCACGATTTTCATTTTCGTGATGGCGAGACGCTGCCTGAACTGCGCCTCCATTACACCACGCTGGGCGCTCCGCAACGCGACGCCAGCGGCCGCGTGACGAACGCCGTGCTCATCATGCATGGCACAGGCGGCGCAGGACACCAGTTCCTGCGGCCCGTTTTCGCAGGCGTGCTTTTCGGTCCGGGACAATTGCTCGACTCCTCCAAGCATTTCATTATTCTTCCCGACGACATCGGTCACGGAAAATCGAGCAAGCCGAGCGACGGCATGCGCATGAAGTTTCCGCGTTACGATTACGCCGACATGGTGACGGCCGAATACGATCTGGTCACCGAAGGCCTCCACGTGAATCATTTGCGTCTGGTGATGGGCACATCTATGGGCTGCATGCATACGTGGATGTGGGGTGAGGCCTACCCGCAATTCATGGACGCACTGATGCCCCTCGCGTGCCTGCCAGTCGAAATCGCGGGCCGTAACCGCATGACGCGCAAAATGATTATGGACTTGATCAAAGCTGACCCTGCATGGAATGGCGGAAATTACAAAACCGAGCCAACCAACGGTCTTCGCGCCGCCCTCGACGTCGAAATACTGATGGTCAGCACGCCGCTTTACTGGCAAAAGGAATATCCGACCCGGGAAGCCGCGGATGGGTACCTCGAAAAGTCGTTGCAGGACAGGCTGAAAAATCTCGACGCCAACGACATGCTCTATGCGTTCGACGCTTCGCGCACTTACGATCCATCGCCAAACCTCGCGAAAATCCAGGCGCATCTGCTCGCCATAAATTCCGCCGACGATTTTGTCAATCCACCCGAATTGCATGTCGACGAGCAACTGATTCACAAAGTTGCGCACGGGCGTTTCGTTCTGCTGCCCATCACCAGCGAAACGCGCGGCCATGGGACTCACACTCTCGCCGCCGTGTGGAAGAACTATCTAGCGCAGTTACTGGCGGAGAGTCACCGCTGATAACCGTTCTGGTTCCAATTGCTCGTGAACGCCCTACACGGAAACTATGTGTGACCTACAGTCGTTTTGTGTTTGCGGCCCGGGACGCTACTGTCTATAATTGAACACGTAAGAAGTTTCCAACCCCGGCCTTCGCAGCAATGCTGCGTCAAGACTCAGAGATTTTCTCGAGAGCCATAGCGTGGAATTCGAACGCAGGCAATACGAAAGACAGAAACTTTATTCGCCGGAATATTTCGACATGGGCGCCGAAAATGGCGGCATGATCGTGGATATCAGCGAAGACGGCCTGGGATTTCAGGCCGTGGGCCGCGTCGAGAAGGGCGCCGAGATCGCGGTTTCTTTTTCGTTGGGCGCCGGATATCGCATCTCGGCCCGCGCGCGCATTGCATGGGTGGGCGCAAACGGAAATTCCGGCGGCACCACGTTCACCCGCCTCCCCGCAGATTCGCGCAGTATCATTCGTGAGTGGGTGACTAAGACGGCGGAAGCAGAGGCGGCCCGTGAAGCCGCAGCCGCTGTCGAAGCAGAAATCATCGCGCCGGAAAGTGAAACCGAAGAACGTCCACTGATTATCGAGCGCGTCGAAACTCCTCGCGCGCCGCTGCCCGTGCCGATGGCTCCCCTAGAACTCGCAACCGAAACGGCCGTCGCCGAATCACTCGTCGAGCCTATTGAGCCGCCCGCGCGAGAATGTATTCAGCCCGAGATTCTGTCGGTCGAACCGCTCACGGCGCAACCTGACATTTCCCCAACGGCGATTTCGCAGCCAGTTATTCCGCACGATGTTCAGCCGCACCTTCAGCAGGATGTTCAACCGGATGTTGCTGCCGCTGCCGCGCCAGTTCTCCCCTCAGATGTCCTGCCAGTTGCGCCGCCGCTTGCAGAGTCTCTCGCGGAGCCGGTTATTGAGGAAGCTAATCGGCAAAATCTGGAGCCACCCGTTTCGCAAGACTCTCAGCACGATGTTCCGCCAACTGCCCATGACCATGCGCAGCGGGATCTTGAAACAAGTGTTGTGTCAGTTTCACTCCCGAATATTCAACCGAATCTGCAACCGGAACGAGATGTGCCGCTCGCGATGCAACCCGAGGCTCGCGAGGAATCAGTCGCTTCGCCCGCCGATACTAGCGGTGCCGATATTGTTGCCCGCGATGCCTCGGTTGCGGACAGCCTTCCTTCTGCAGTCCCTCTCGCACCGGGAATGCCTCCCGAAGTTTCCGCGCCAATTGCTCCTCAACTTTCCGCCAAAGCCCCTGAGAACAGGCCGACGGCTACGCAGATTCCAGCGACGCCTCCGCGCACCGAGCCTCCGCGACCTGTGTTCCCGCCGCGCGACACACGCGAACTTTTTTCGCGTTCACCCTGGGTCTCGGGACAATCGCTACCCGAGGAAGAACGCAGCCACAAAGGGCTGATCGCCGTGATTGTCATTTTCCTGATAGTCGCAGCGTCGGTTGCGAGTGTGCCGTATCTCCGCTCGCATCGCCAGGAAATTGGCGCGCGGATCGAAAGCATGGGCAGAAGCGTGGCCGGCGAGCCGGCACAAAATGCGTCCGCGCCGTCGCCGCAGTCTTCACAACAATCTGCGCAAGAGCCGTCGCAACAAACTTCGCAGCCTTTGCCGCGGACCGCAGCGCCGCCCTCTAGCACGCCATTATCTTCAGGCGGCGCAATTCCCGCCAACCCGTCTTCGGCGCCCACAAAAGCTCCGCAAGTATCCGCGCGTTCCGCTTCCACGGCAGCACCCGTGCAGCAACTTCATCCGAGTGCTCCTCCCAACAACGCCGGCTCTGGCGCCGCCGCTCAGAATCCCCTTGTTGCGTCGCGCCTATCAGCGATCCCTCCGGCGACCGACTCCACGGACCTTCTCGCGGCTGCGGGGCAGACAGAATTTAAGCAAGCGCAAAAATATTTGAACGGCACCGGTGGCGTCGCTGCCGATCCCGCCCAAGCTGCGGAATTGTTTTGGCGATCACTGGAAAAGGGAAATATCGGTGCAGCGATTCCGCTCGCGGACCTCTACTTGCAAGGCAAGGGAGTTTCGCGGAGCTGTTTGCAGGCGCGAATCCTGTTGACCGCCGCCTCCAACAAAGGCAACGCCGAAGCCACCCAAAAGCTGGGCCAGTTGCCCGAAAACTGCGAATAATTGCACCGTGCTTGCGGCTTTGGAGCATCGCTCCGTTGCAGCGCTCGCAAATCAAGCGCAGCAGCGCGGTCAGCAAAAATTAATCCCCGAAGTACCTGTCCCTCAGTACAGTAGCAAGGTCAGTTCCGTTTCCGTACTGTTCAACGGTGAACTTCTTGCGCGTGGCGGCATCGGCCCGCACAATTGGGGTGTTGCTGCCGTCTCACTTGCACTTCTGGCGAGCAGCACGCAAATTTTCTTTCGTTCGCAGGAGAATTGTTGGATGTCCCTGTCTAAGACACTGCCTAAGACCATGCTGGCCGTGGGTACCGACGAAGCGGCAGAACGCCGCGACAGCATTCGCTATCAAGTCACTGTCGCCGCCGAAGTAATCGAGCTGATTTCGGGCACGCGTTTTTCCACGCGCACCACGGATCTTGGTCCCGGCGGCTGCTTCGTGGACACGCTAATGCCGCTTCCCGTGGGCTCGAGCGTGCGCGTACGCCTCCACAAAGACAATATGGCGATTGAGGCTCTTGGCACCGTAACGTACTCGCAGTCCGGTCTGGGAATGGGCGTTGCGTTCGACAACATGCCGCCCGAGCGGGTGCGTGCGCTGGACGCATGGTTGGCGGAACTTACTGCTGCGAAGCCTCACAGCTTCGACGTTTCCCAAACATCGAACCACGCGCCGGCAAAACAGGGCCAGCCTACGGACACAGCCCAAAAGCTGGTTCGACTGCTCGTCAAGCGCGGAGTGATCAGCGAGGCTGACGCCGCGGCGCTGCTCACCGACGCTTTTCTCTAATCCCTTTCTTCGGCTTTCAACTTCCTCGTATAATCAAGCGCTGCAGTGTTTATTCCTGCCGCTCCGATGGCATTGAATACCTTTCTGGGTTCGCGAGCCGATAAAGAGACGCGGCTGCTCCAATTCGTTTGTGACGCGACTGAGGATAAGCCGGCGCGCGAAAACGTGATTCGCATGCTTGCGGATTACTCGTGGCTCGACGCAGACAACGAAATTCTGTTTGAAACAATTCGGAGATTATTCGCGCAGAGTCCGCGCGACATTTTGAGTCATCTTCCCGCTGAATTGACGCGGCGCGG
>DASRQP010000012.1:0-4075 GCA_035696585.1 Candidatus Acidiferrales bacterium
GGCACTCAGGGCAGGCGGGATGACAACAGGAACTAGGAGCGGACGAGCGAAAGTATGCAAACGGGGATTATTGGGCTGCCGCAGGTTGGGAAGACGAGTTTGTTTCGCATTTTGACTGGCGTGCGCGTGGATGCCAAGACGCAGCCGGGGCAGATGCACGTGGGAATCGCGCGCGTGCCGGATGCGCGCATCGTGAAGCTCGCCGGTTTGTTCAAGCCCAAGAAAATCACCTACGCGACCGTCGAATACGTGGACATTGGCGGCTTGCAGAAAGACCGCGCGAAGGATTCGGCTTCGCTCGTCCCGTTGCGCGAAGCGGACGCGCTGATGCACGTTGTCAGGCTGTTCGAAGATCCGTCGATGCCGCATCCGGCGGGCTCGCTTGACGCGCTGCGCGATATCGAGAGCGTTGAAATCGAGCTGATGCTCAACGATCTGGAGCAGGCAACGAAGCGTCTCGAGCGCGTCGAAAAAGATTTGAAAAAGAAGAAAGACCCGCTTGTGGAAGCCGAAAAAAACGTGCTTGACCGTTGCATCAAAGCGCTCGAATCGGAAACGCCGCTGCGCGAACTCGACTTCAAGCCCGACGAGCAGAAAATCGTGAACGGTTTCATGTTCGTGTCGCGCAAACCGATGCTCTTCGCGCTGAATCTGGGAGACGACGAAGCAGCGGACATGCAGGGCGCGGTGGCGCGGCATAATTTGTCGAAGCTCGCGGGAAAGACGCGAACAGCCGTGGTGGCATTTTGCGGCAAAGTGGAATCGGAGCTGGTCGATTTGAGCGAAGCCGAAGCGAAGGAGTTGACGAGCGCGTACGGCCTCACCGAGCCCGGGCGCGACCGCCTGCTCCGCGCGAGCTACGAATTGCTGGGCCTGATTTCTTTTCTGACGTGCGGCGAGCCCGAATGCCGCGCGTGGACGATTCCTCGCGGAATTTCAGCAGCGAAAGCGGCGGGCGCGATTCACAGCGACATCGAAGCGCATTTCATCAAGGCGGAAGTGGTTCGCTGGGAAGAATTGCTGGCGGCGGGGAGTTGGGCCGCGGCTCGCGAACGCGCGCAGGTGCGCCTTGAGGGCAGAGATTACATTGTGGAGGACGGCGACGTTATCCTTTTCCGCCATTCTGGTTGAAGCGCCGTTCCGCGCAACCGCGACTCGAATTGCGTTCGCGCTGTCGCTTGGCGTGCTCGCGGCGGGCGCAGATCTTGTCGGCGGATTTTTCGTCATACGGCGGCAGTGGTCGCGCGAATACCTGAAATATTTCATCGCGCTGGGCGCGGGATTCATGCTCGCGGTCGCGCTGTTGGAGATGGTCCCGGAATCGCTGCGCCTCGCTTCCATCCAGCCGTATGCGATCTATCCTCGCGACGTTGGCCTTGCCACCGAGGCCGCTGAGGTCCTGTTGCTGGTCCTCGCCGGATACTTGCTGGTGCATTTTTTCGAGCATACGCTCGCGCCGCATTTCCACTTTGGCGAAGAGACGCACATGGAAGCGATGACGGCTACGCACGTGGGTTATGCGGCGGTTCTGGGACTCGCGATTCACACATTTTTTGACGGCGTGGCGATCTCTTCAGGATTGCTTGTGTCGCGCTCTTTGGGGCTGCTGATTTTTGTGGCGATTTTTCTGCACAAAATTCCAGAGGGATTTACCGTCGCTTCGTTGATGCTGGCAAGCGGGCAAGGGAAGCGCAAGGCGTTTCTTTCCTCCGCCGTGTTAGGCGCGGCCACTCTTGTCGGCGTCGCGTTGATGCTCGTATGGCGCGCGCATGTCGGCATCGCGCTGCCGGTTTCGGCGGGCGTTACGCTGTATGTTGCCGCGTCAGACCTGATTCCCGAGGTGAATCACGAGCCCGGGGCGAAAATGGCTTTGCTGGTGTTCTTGGGCGTGGCCATCATGCTGGCGCTGAAGCTCGCTTTTCAGGTTTAGTCCTTGCGATTCTTGGACCAGCATAAACATCATAGAATCATACGCTTGTAAGCCAGTTACGGCCAAGGCTATCCGCCTGGACACGAGGTTTCGTCCCGCAACTTTAACCCCTTGTACGTGTTAGATACAATGTGGAGGCTATGGCCAGATCCGACGTCCAACTGATGCTGGACGTAAAGGCGGGGGACGAACTGTCCTTCGAGCTGCTGTTGCACAAGTATCGCAAGCCGCTGGTCAATTTCCTCTGCCGCATGGTGCGCGATCAAGCCGCCGCGGAAGACCTGGCGCAGGAAGTTTTCTTCCGCGTTTATCGCGCGCGCAAAGAATATTCGCCGAGCGCGAAGTTCACCACATGGCTTTTCCGCATCGCGACGAATCTGGCGCTGAACGCGATCCGCGACGGGCGTTACAGGCAAATGCAGATCTCGATCGACGCGCCTGTGGCCGAGGACGAACCGGCGTTTCAACTTCCATCGCGGGAAGCGCGCGCCGACGACAGGCTGATCGAGCGCGAACGCAATCAGATGATTCGCGGCGCCATTTTGACGCTTCCGGAAAAGCAACGCGTGGCCGTGGTGCTGCACAAGTATCACGATATGGACTACGCGGAGATTGGAAAAATTCTGGGTTGTTCGGAGAGCGCGCTGAAATCGCTGCTCTTCCGCGCCTACGAAACCTTGCGGGTGCAGTTGGCGTTGCTGGTCGCGAGACCAGCGGCGCAGCCTGCGGGGGAGGGGAAACAACATGAGCTGTGAAAAAATCTCGAATGCATTGATTGCTTACCTCGATGGACGCGCCAGCAATGACGAGCGCTTCGTGGTCGAAGCTCATCTGAAGTTGTGCGCCGCGTGCCAGGAGCGCGCCGAAGAATTCCGCAGGCTCTGGCAGGTGATGGCGGAAGTTCCGTCGGTCGAGCCGTCGCCGGCATTTGATGCGCGGCTGCGGCAGCGCATCGCCGAAGCGCCCAAGCCCAAATTCTGGGGCTGGATGATACCCGCGCCGCGATTTGCGCTGTCGGTTGCGCTGCTTGTGGCGTTGTCGGTATGGGTCGGCGGGCGCCAACCGCGTTCGGTGAACCCGCAAAACACGGCGGCCAATAGCGAAGAGCAATTCCGCATGATCAAGGATCTCGGCGTACTCGAAAACTACGACGTGCTCAGCAACTTCGACGCGCTCTCGGATTTGCCCGCGTCAACGCAGCCTGCGCAGGATCAGCAGCAGAACCCGCCAAGCGATTCCCCGGGTTCAGGGAGCGGCGCTTAGTCGCGATTCGTGATGCGTAGATTCGTACAATTCGGCTCCGTGCTCGCAGCCCTGCTGCTTGCGGTGAGTCTCGCTTGCGCGGCGCCTCCGCAAAGAGCATTTCTCGGCGCACGCGGCCAAGGCCCGCGCGCGCAGCGGCAGGCTCAAAAGCAAGCGGTCCGTCAGCAGCAAAAGGCCCAAAGGCAGGCGCAAAAACAGCAGGGCAAGCCGAATGCCCGCGCCCTGATGGGTTTGCCGCCGAAATGGATTGAGAATTTGCGCGATCGTTCGCCGGAGGAACAAGAGCGTTTCATGCGCAACAACGCGCGATTTCGCAATCTTCCGCCGGAACGGCAAGAGCAGATTCGACGCAACCTCGAGCGCTGGAATCAATTGACGCCGCAACAGCGAGAAGCGATGCGCAACCGTGAACTTATGCTCGAGCGCATGACACCCGCGGAACGCCAGGAAGTGGTCAACGATCTGGCGCCGCGCTGGAAAAATCTGCCGCCGGACCGCAGGCAAATTCTAAGCGGCAGGCTCCGCGTTCTCGGCGGGATGAGTCCGGAAGAGCGCCAGCAGAAATTGCAAGACCCGCAATTCATGCAAGGTCTCGACCCGAACGAGCAGGATTTACTGCGCAAGCTCAGCAATCTCCGTCTTGGCCCCAACCCTGGGCAATAGCTGTTCCGTCACAATTTCTAGTAGCCGCAAATTCAGGATTTACCTTGGCGCATGAGTCAGCGACCTCGGCTCTCGACAAGAAAAGTCGAAGTTTCTGGTGCGCCAACCCGCAGACACCGTCCTTTGCGGAAGTTCACCGAACTGTGACTTATTTGCTTTGGATGTGGGTGCCGCAAGAAATACACACCTCAGCGGCTGAAGCCGCAGTGAAATTGCGGC
>DASRQP010000013.1:0-4265 GCA_035696585.1 Candidatus Acidiferrales bacterium
CGGACATTCTTGCCATCACCGTAAACCGGCAGGGGTTGACAATTGCGAGCATTGAGGATCATCAGTGGAATTAATTTTTCCGGAAATTGAAATGGGCCGTAATTATTTGAACAATTTGTGGTGAGCGTAGGCAGCCCATAAGTGTGGTGGTAGGCGCGCACAAGATGATCGGAACCCGCTTTTGAGGCGGCATAAGGACTGTTTGGAGCATAGGGCGTGCTCTCGCTGAAGGGCGGATCGGCGGGCCCGAGAGAGCCGTAAACTTCGTCAGTAGAAACGTGCAGAAAGCGAAAACTCGTTCGCTCCTGCTCGGGTAATCCGGTCCAGTAGGCGCGCGTTTCTTCCAGCAGCGCGAACGTCCCGTCGACATTAGTGCGAATGAAATCTTCCGGCCCGTGGATGGACCGGTCCACGTGACTCTCGGCGGCAAAATGCACGATAGCGGATGGTCGGTGCGCTTCCAGTAGTTGCCGGACCATGCCGCGATCGCCAATATCGCCATGAATAAATTGATAGCGTCGATTGGCAGCTATGCTTTCGAGATTGTGGAGATTTCCCGCGTAAGTTAGTTTGTCCAGATTCAAAATCGAGACGGATGAGTCTCGCATCTGCTTCCGGATAAAATTCGACCCTATGAATCCGGCGCCACCCGTGACAAGAATCATATTCTGCATTCGAAAAGCGGCTCGCTCAAGGCAGGTGCTCGGAAATTACATCAGTGCGACTAGTAGTTGATTGTAATAAAAAAAGACGGGCTTGGCCCGTCCGTCGTCATTATCGGTGATGTCAAGCGGCTTGTGTAAAAAGCTTGAGAGTGCGGTTTTTCCATTCCAGATTAAAGCGCTGGAAGATGGAGTAGATGATGCGATCCACGCTCTGCACATTGACGAAGCAGACCATGGGCCGGGTGCGGCGGCGCACTTCCACGAAACAGCGCTCAATGACGTTGGTGGTGCGCACCTTCTTCCACAAGTGTCGGGGCAAGGTGAAGAACGACAGCAGTTCCGGCAGATCGTGCTCCAGGCGGCGCACCATGGGGCCGTACTCCCGCGACCAGCGCACCCGGAAGCGGCGGAACGCGGCTTGGGCCTGGGCCCGGCTGTCGGCGCGGTAAATGGCCTGCGCGCCCCGCTTCACTTCGTCGTAATCGCGCTTGCGCACGTGCTCTAAAATGTTGCGCATCTTGTGTACCCAGCAGCGCTGATGGCCCACCCGCGGATAGACCGTCTGGATCGCAGCCGCCAGTCCGGGACAGCCATCGGTGACGATCAGCAGCAGCTTTTTGCCCTCCAGTCCGCGGCGATAGAGATCTTCGAGCAAGCCCTCCCAGTCGGCCTGGCTCTCGCCCCGGCTACGCAGAAAGGCCAGCAGATGGCGCGTGCCGTCCTGGCGTACCCCGTAGGCCACCAGCATGTGCACCCGCTTGCGCCCCGCCGGACGCCGCATGCGCAGGCTCACCCCGTCCAAAAACAGATACGCGTAATCGTCCGCCAGACGCGCCTGATGAAACTGCTCCACCACTTCGTCCAGCGACCGCGTGATGCGCGACACGGTTTGCGGACTCACCGCTTCCCCGGTCAGCGTGGCCACCACCCGTCCCACTTGCCGGGTGGAGATGCCGCGCAGAAAAGCCTCCCGGATCAGCAACGTGACATCCTCGGCCCGGCGTTGAAACTTCTGCACGACCTCGGGCAGAAATCCCCGTTTGCGAGTGCGCGCCACTCGCAGCCGCAGCGTGCCGAACTTGGTCACAAAATCCCTCGCGTAATATCCGTTGCGGTAGTCCTGCCGCTGGGTGGACCGCACGTAGCGCCCGCTTACCATGTACAAATCGCGCTGCCGCTCACTCAACCCGTCGAAAAACTTCTGCGCTGCCTGCTGCGTCCGGGCCTGCAAATCGCCCCAAAAACTTTCTTGCAGCTCCGCCACAAAATGTTGGAAATGTTCGGTGATCGGGATTATCTTCGCCATGGGTGTAGGTCTCCTTCTTGGGAGTGGTTTTAGCTTGTCAGGCCAAAGCCAACTTACACCCTCTTGCTTTTTACACAATCGAATTTACGTCACCTATTCGCGCATTAAGTTGACTTTAAAGGTTGATGCTAAAAGGCCGCATTACCGCAACTGTCGCAAAATCCCCACAGCGCTCATCGACCCCTGCCCGGGGGAGCTGAGCGCTATCGCTTGTTTGGAATGCTGACAGAAACAGATGCCGTCTTGAGCTAGACATCTACACGTGAAGGAGTCACCGGTTAGTTCCACGCGGCGGTACCATCACATCGGAATTCCCACGACGGAGCATCGAGAAGGGGCACGCCTGATCAAGGGCCATGCGACGTTCGTGTCGGGATATGAAGCCAGCGCCTACGGGATCGAGTGGATGCGGTTCGAAGCGGAAGCAGTGGTTCCTGAACTTGTGCGTACGGTTCCGCATGTGGCCTTCGAAGTGGACGACCTGGCCGCTGAAATCGCCGGAAAAGAGATACTGATTGCGCCCAACTCACCTTCGCCGGGCGTGACCGTCGCTTTTATTGTCGAGAACGGAGCCCCAGTCGAGTTTCTCCAGTTCGATAAGAAGTGATACTGGAAGGCCCCTTGAGTGCGCCGTTCGAGCCAAGTCAAGAGTCGCTGCTAGAATTCTTACAGCATGGCTGCCACGCGCCAGCTCGCCTTTCCCCGCACCATCTTCCACGTCGACATGGACGCCTTCTTCGTCTCCGTGGAAGAGCTCTACGATCCATCGTTAAAAGGAAAGGCTGTCGTGGTGGGCGGCCAGCGCGACGAGCGCGGCGTAGTCTCCGCAGCCTCCTATGCGGCGCGCAAGTTCGGAGTGCATTCCGCTATGCCGCTGCGCACCGCCGCCAAAATGTGTCCGCACGCAATTTTTGTCGACGGCCATCCCGACCGCTACCGCGAATGCTCGGAGAAAGTTCACGCCGTTCTAGGATCGTTCTCTCCGCAGGTCGAAATGGCGTCCATCGATGAAGCCTACCTCGACATGTCCGGCACCGAGCGGTTGCACGGTCCTCCGCTCAGGGCAGCGCACGCACTCCACCAACGCATGAAAGCCGACACTGGTCTCAACTGCTCGGTCGGGATTGGAACCTCGCGGCTGATCGCCAAAGTTTCATCCGCGCAGGCCAAGCCGAACGGGGCTCTGTGGATCGTTCCCGGGGAAGAGGCCAAATTCCTCGCTCCACTCGATGTGCGCGAAATTCCCGGCGTCGGCAAGGTGATGGAAGGGCAGTTAAATGCCCTGGGTATCAAAAAAGTGGGAGACCTGGCGCGCCTGGGTGAAGCCGAACTTGCGGATCGCTTCGGCAAATGGGGGCTCGCGCTCGCCGGCAAGGCGCGCGGCGAAGATGCCGGAGGATGGTTTGACTCTGAAGTCGGCGCCGATACCGACGCCAAATCCATGAGCCACGAGCACACCTACAACGAAGACACCGCCGACCCTACGCAACTGGAAGCGACGCTGATGCGACTTTCGGAAATGGTCGGACGCCGCCTGCGAGAGTCTGCCGTTCACGCCCGAACCATCCAACTGAAATTGCGCTACAAAGATTTCACGACCATAACCCGCGCTCACACTCCCGCCACGGCCACCCAACTTGACACCGAAATTTTCGAGGAAGCTCGCGCGCTGTTTCGCAAGAACTGGAAAAAGGGCGTGCCCATCCGCCTGCTTGGCGTGCAGGCGTCTTCCTTTACCTCGCAACCCGATCAGATCAACCTGCTTGACGGTAATCGTCAGGAGCGTTGGAAGAATGCGATGGCAGCCGCCGATCGCTTGCGCGATAAATTCGGCGAATCGACCGTCAGCCTCGCGGCTGGCCTGCGCGGCAGCTTCCGCGAGCGCACCCACGAGAATCCTGCAGCTCTCCCCGGCAAAGGCAAGCCCAAATCCACATAGCGCCTTAAAGATTACGACGCTTCTTTTGCTCGTGAGACTGAATACGCACCAGCGTCTTTTCCCCTGAAACATCACGAGCACGACGAATTTCAGGCAAAGTAATTCGCACGCCCCTTTTTTTGGTTCTCTCTGCGCTCTCCGCGATTTCTCAGCGCCCCCTGAGGTCAAAGGCTTTTGCTCGAAAACTAAAAGCTCACGCTAGGCTAAAATAGTGACGCCCCTTCGTCGAATGTGTTGAGGACCGTTCAGGATGCCGAATCAAGCTGTAAAGAAATCCGCCTCGCCGACCTCCGCGATGGCTCTGTTTGCGCGCAACTTTTTGAAATACCCGTTAATGCTCGGTTCGGTGATTCCA
>DASRQP010000014.1:0-3052 GCA_035696585.1 Candidatus Acidiferrales bacterium
CGCCTCGGCAAACGACGCGGCTTGCACGCCGCAAAGAAAATTGTTCACGAGCTTCATCGCGGTGCCGCTGCCCGTAGGCCCCAGATGAACAATGTCGCGGCCCAACGCTGCCAAAACGGGTCTGGCTGCCTCCAATGCGTCCGCCGACCCACCCACCAGGAACCGTAACTCGCCCGACGCGGCGTGCGGCTTCGATCCAGTCACCGGGGCGTCGAGGAATGCGCAGTTCTGCCGCGATGCTGCCGCGGCCAGTTCGCGCACCCAAGCGGTTGTGAGCGTGCTCGATTCGATGAGCAGCGTTCCCGACGCCGCGCCCGCCAGAGCGCCATTTTCTCCGAGCCAGACTGCGCGCGAAGCGGCATCATCCGCCACCATGCTGATGACGACGCGCACTTTGGCCGCAGCTTCGCGGGGCGAGCCGGCTACTGTCGCGCCGTCGGCCGCTAGAGCTTCGGCTTTTTCACGACCGCGGTTATACACGACCACCGGGAACTTCTCCGAGAGCAGGCGCTTGGCCATGCCCGTGCCCATCAGTCCTAATCCTAGAATTGCCACTCGCGTTTTCGACATCGTTTGTTTCATCCTATGGAAACAACGTTCACTGGCTTCGTTACGCCGCGCGTCACGCGCGCAGGGTTGCGGAGAGCGCGCCCGAACCCTTCGAATCGTACCTGCATGACGTCGCCGTCGCGAAGCTCGATGCCTTCTCCAAAGCTCAAGCAATCGGCACCGAGGAAGTGCACGTGTACGTCGCCCGGTCTGCGGTGCGTATCGAATTTGAAGTGGTGGTGCTCGATATTCCGCAGGCTGTGGCACATTTCCTCTTCGCCGGTGCGAATTTGTTTGGACCACAGCACGCTTGTGCCACGCTCGATTGACACTTCACCCGAGACCGATTGAAAATCGGCGTCGAGTACGAGCTCCGGGCCGATCGCGCAGGTGCGTATCTTCGAGCTCGCGAGATTCAAGTAATTTTTCTTCTCGAACTTGTGATCGGAGAATTCGTTTCCGACCGTCATGCCCACCCGCCGCGGCACGCCACTCGCATCCACAAAATAGATGCCGGCGATTTCGGCCTCTTCGCCGCCATCCTCCGCGTACGCCGGAGTTTCGAGGGCTTCTCCATGCGCGCGCAGAATCGTTCCCGTTCCTTTGTAAAACCATTCTGGCGCTGTGCCAATCTGCCCCGCCGCCGGACGCCCTCCCTCGATTCCCCAACGAAACATTGTCATGCTGTCGGTCAGGTCCTCATTTTTCACGTGCATGGCCTGCCGCTCGCGCGCGCTGCCGAGATGCGTCAGGCCGGTGCCGGACACGAGGCACCGCGCCGGTTCCCGAGGATGATCCACCGGTACGAGCAGCCGCCATTCCGAAGCGCCGCGATAAATCGAATCGTAATCGAGGAACTCCTGCGTGATCTTGCGTTGCGCGAGCGCGCCGAGTGTCGCGCCTGCTGCAATCGCTTCTTCCACGAGCGCATAAACCGATTCGCAATCGCCGAGCAGACGCAGCTTCGGCTCCTCGACAATTCCCACGCGCCGGGTGTTTTCCTTTCGAATCTGAACGAGCCGCATTACACCCTTCGCCTCATTCGATCACCTCGAAATTCACCAACGCCTTTTCGTTCACGCGCAATCCGAGCCCCGGTGTATTTTCATCGAGGTCCACAAAGCCGTTCTGCGCCTTCGGCTCGCCCTCGAAGATGTACCAGAAAAGTTCGTTGCCCACTTCTACGTCCACAATCGGAAAGTATTCGGCCATCGGCGAGTTCAGGCTTGCCATTACAACGTGGTAGTTGTGCATCTGCCCGGCATGCGGGATCACCGGCACGGAGAACGATTCGGCGAGCGCCGCGATTTTGCGCGCTTGGGTGATTCCTCCCACGCGATTCGTATCGAATTGAATATAGTCCACGGCGCGCGCCTCCAGCAAATCGCGGAAGCCGTATTGGGTGTGCTCATGTTCGCCGCCCGCGATAGGAATTCTGCCGTATGACTTCAGTTCGGCATAGCCTCCGATATCGTCCGGAATCACCGGTTCTTCCAGCCACCGCAAATGAAACGGTTCGAGCAGCGGCAACATGCGTTTTGCATAATCAAGCGTCCAGCCCATGTAGGCGTCCGCCATGACGTCGATTCCATCGCCTACCGCCTCTCGCACCGTGCGCACCAGATCAAGATTCCGTTGCATTCCCGCCGCGCCGTCGCTCGGGCCCCAACCGAAACGCAGCTTCATCGCCTGATACCCGTCGTCCTTGTAGCGCTTAGCCTCGGCCGCCAGCTCGGCGAGCGGCACGCTGTACAACCTGCTCGCGTAGACTGGAATGCGCCGCTTGGTCCGCCCGCCGAGCAGCCGGTAAACAGGCTGTTTTGCCGACTTGCCCAAAATGTCCCACAGCGCGATATCCACGGCGCTAATGGCCGCCATGCCGATTCCCTTCCGTCCGAACGCCATCGTCTTTCGGTACATGTGCTGCCAGAGGAATTCGATGTCCCACGGATTCGCGCCAATCAGCAGTGGCTTCAGGTAAAGGTCGATCACCTGCTTGGTCACGGGAGGGGCAAGCGCGGCGTTGCCGATTCCCACGAGGCCATCGTCGGTGAACACCTCTACGATCAACCATCCGTGAAACGTAAACGTGCTCATCGAAGCCTCGGGCATCGACAGCAGGTCCATGGGATTCGTGCAGAAGTGCGGCGGCAGTGGAACCGTCTTTCCCCGCCAGCGGACCACGCGCGTGCGGATATCTTTGATTTTCATTGCGCTCCTTCGTATTCGAGTTTGCGCCCTTGCGCCAGGGGCCGTATCACGGGGACCATCCGGAGAATCACCAGGAACGCGACGACGTGCAGCATTCCAGCGATGGTGAACACTACTCCGTAGCCGAATCCATGATCCAGCAGGTATCCCACAAGTTCGCCGAATGCAATCCCACCCATCGCCCCACCGAAGCCTACCAGTCCCGCAACTGCTCCCACCGCATTGGTCGGAAACAAATCGGCCGGCACGATCATTACCAACGTAGACCATGATTGCTGCCCGAAATATGCCA
>DASRQP010000015.1:0-2739 GCA_035696585.1 Candidatus Acidiferrales bacterium
CTGCTCAGCACCAAAAAGAGAGTGGCTGGCACCGGAGGGATGCCAGCCAATCGGGGTGACGCAGCAGACTCTTCCGCAAGGTTGGTATTGTGGGGTGTCGGTCAAGTTCTGCTCCGTGGATCGAGGAAAGTGTGAGCTCCAGATTTTAATAGGAGATAAGGAGCAGATGAATGTTCTGTTACAACTACTCGGTGGAGAGCTTGCCGCTACTGATACTAAACGAGTTAGACCGTTTGTGGCGGATGTCGAGGCCGCGCAGCCAAAAAACGATATCTTCCGCAATGTTTGTGGTGTGGTCAGCGATGCGCTCCATGTTTCGCGTGGCCAGCATGTACTGCACATGGGCGGCAACCAACGAAGAGTCCTGCTTCATAGTCGAGAGTAAATACTCGAAAATTTGATCGCGGAAGTCATCAATCGCCTCCTCGCTTTCGAGAACCTCGTTGGCGAGCGTGAGGTTGCGATAGATGAGCGCTCCGAGGCAACGGCCGACCATGGCGCGCACAGACGCGGCCATCGGTTCGAGCTCGGCCGGCGGCTCAACGCCGGGCATTTGGGAAAGAGAGATGACGCGCTGGCAAATATTGACCGCGAGATCGCCCATGCGCTCCAAATCGTTATTAATTTTCAAGGTGGCGACTATGTGGCGCACTTCGTCTTCGGGCAAGTTACCGCCGCGAAGCTGACGCACCGCGTGATCGTCGATGATAATTTCCATCTCGTTGATGCGCGGCTCAGTGACGAACACTCCACTGGCAATTTCCTCGTTGCTGGAAAGCAGAGCTTCGAGGGCCCGGCTGACCGAGCTTTCGACCGTGCGCGCCATGGAGACAAGATAACTTTCGAGGGCCGTCTGATACACGTTTCCGGGGCTACTGGCTGGTGATGCCATGGCTTTGTCCTCCTTTTTTCAAAAGGGCTTATCGTGGATGGGACTTTTACGCGAGAAGCATAAGTGGAAGACATTGCGGAGAGATGACGTGCGCATGAAGTCTGCGAGAAACGTTCAAGCAGCGGCAGGAAGCGAAAAATGGAATTTTGAGCCCTCTGCAACCGTACTTTCGACCCAGATCTGCCCGCCGTGGGCTTCGACAATGTGCTTGGCGATGGCGAGGCCGAGACCTGTGCCGCCGACTTCGCGCGAGCGTGCGGCGTCGACACGGTAAAATCGCTCAAAAATGCGGACCTGGTCGGCTTGCGGGATTCCAATCCCCGTATCCGCCACGGTGATTACCACGGAACCTTCGCTCCTCGCCGCACTGACATTGATGCTTCCGGCGGCAGGCGTGTACTGAATAGCGTTGTCGAGCAAATTACGCATCACTTCGCGAAGCAGGCTGGCGTCGCCGAGGATACGGGGAAGATTCCGCGGCACATTTGCAACGGCTAGAGATAGCCGCTTCTGATTGGCCGCGCCGCGAGCAGATTCGACGGCGGCTCCCATCAACGCCTCAAGATCGACCGGCTGAAAATCCATGTCCAGCTTTCCCGCCTCGATGCGAGAGAGTTTCAGGAGATCGTCAGTCAGGCGCGACAAACGAGCGGCATGATTCCGAATGACTTCGACGAAATGGCGGTTATTTTTCTGGTCTTCGAGGGCGCCGGTGAGAAGCGTTTCAGCGAAACCCTGAATTGCGGTGAGCGGAGTGCGGAGTTCGTGGGAAACGTTGGCGACGAAGTCTCTTCGCACTTGTTCGAGGCGGCGAAGGTCCGTGATTTCGTGGAGGACAACGACGGCTCCGAATGACTCGTTTTTTTGCTGCACCTCGGACGCGGCGATAACGCTATTGAACGAACGTATCGGCGCAACGGTTACCGAGAAATTGCGCGGCTGCGCCGTTCCCAGAGAAATCTCCCCGTGAAGAGTTTCTTCGCCGGAAAGCGCTTGGCGGATTAATTCGAGAACATGAGTTTGGCGGATCACTTCTATAGCAGGCTTGCCTTCGATACCGGCTGGACCCACGTTCCAGATTTTCGAAAATGCTTGATTGCAAAAAGTGACGCGCTCGCGGGCATCGACCACGGCGATACCCTCCACCATGCTGCGCAGAATTGCAGCGGAGCGATTGCGCTCCTCGGTGAGTGAGCGAATCGTAGCCTCCAGACGAACGGCTGTCTCATTGAGGATGCGCGCCAAATCGCCAAGCTCGTCGTCGCCACGCTCCTGCGGCAAGGGGCGGAAGTCACCGCCAGCCACGCGCCGCGAGAACTCCTGAAGGCGTGCCACGCGATTCGCAAAACGGCGAGAGAAGAGAAGCGAAACTGCGATGCCCAGAAGCAAGATTAGAAACGATACTTCCAAGAGATTCCGGCGCACCTGCGCCAGTGCTGCGTTGATTCTAGCGAGCGGCGTTGCGAAACGAATAATAACGGGCGACGCTGGGGAACGATCAAAGCGCATGGCCCAATACACAAGATCACGATCCAGTGTATGGCTGTGGCGGACCGATTGACCTGCTCCGGCCGCCATGGCTTGGCGGAATTCGGGGCGATTCGCGTGGTTCTCCATGGTTTCAATATCGTGAGCGGAATCGGCGAGGACTCTGCCGTCCGCGGCAATTACCGTGACGCGCGCTCCGCTGCGGGACATCCATGAAGCCCAGGACGCAAGGGCCGCAGGATCATCAAGCGAAGGCGGGCGGTCCTTTGCAAGTTGCGCGAGTGAGCCGAGATGTTCGTTCGCGGCGCGAATGTAGTTTTGACGGAGAACGCCTCCCACATAGAAATCGACACTCGCCA
>DASRQP010000016.1:0-4333 GCA_035696585.1 Candidatus Acidiferrales bacterium
AGCTTCACCAAATCGCCCGCTCGGATTTTCCGTGAAGCCGACGGAATCCCGTGCACCGCTTCGTCATTCAAGCTGATCAGCACGTCCCCCGGAAAACCGTAAACCATTCTCGGCGCGGATTGCGCTCCGCTCTCTCGCATCACCTTGCCGCCAATGTCCGCAAGTTCCTTCGTGGTCACGTTCGCGCGCACGCGTTCAGCCATGGCCTGCAGCGCTAAACGAACGATCCGTCCCACTTCTTTCAATGCCAAAAGGTCCTTGTAGCTTTTGATCGACACTGACTTGCCTTCCTCGCGCTCTCTTGTATGTCCCCAACGGATTTCAACACCAGACTAACCCATTCGCATCCCGCCATTCACGTCAAGAACGTGCCCCGTGATGTATCCCGCTTCCTCGCTCGCCAAAAAAACAATCGCGGCGGCAACATCATTTTCCGTTCCGAACCGTCCCAAGGGAATGCGCGCCTTCAATTCTTCCTTCACTTTGTCCGGCAGAGGCGCGGTCATCGGCGTCGCAATGAATCCCGGCGCCACCGCATTCACGGTGATATTGCGCGAAGCCATTTCCGTGGCGATGGCGCGCGTCAAGCCGATCAGCCCCGCCTTCGCCGCCACGTAATTCGATTGTCCCGCGTTGCCCGTCTCCGCCACTACCGACGTGATGTTGATGATGCGTCCCCACCGCTGCTTCATCATCGTCGAGAGCGCCTGCTGCGTGCACAGATGCGCGGCGGTCAAGTTCGTGCGCAAAACCGCCTCCCAATCCTCAAGTTTCATGCGCAACGCAAGCCCGTCGCGCGTGATGGCTGCATTATTCACCAGAATATCCAGTCGCCCAAATTTCGCCAGCGCCTGCTGGAACCCGGCCTTGATCTGCTCGGGCTCCGCGACATCCATTTTCACTGCCAATGCTTCGCCGCCGGCGGACTCGATTTCCTTCACCACTTCCGCGAGTTTCTCTTCACTGCGTGCCGCCGCCGCAACGCGCGCGCCCGCCGCCGCCAAAGCTATCGCCGTCCTGCGGCCTATGCCTTGCGACGCGCCCGTCACAATCGCAACTTTTCCTTGCAACGAAAACATTGCGTCACCCATTTTGGTTTAATAAATCGTTCGGATGATTACTTGCACGGCCAGAATCACGCTTCGGAGATCTCCGCGCGCGCCTTGGCAATTTTTTCCAGCGTCGCTTGCAAACTCGCCGAATCCTCCACATTAAAGCTCCGCACCGAACGGTCGATTTGCCGCAGAAGCCCGCTCAATACGCGTCCCGGCCCCACTTCCACGAATATGCGCGCGTCCTGCGCAATCATTTCGTGTATGGATTCTTCCCAGCGCACCGCCGAGCATACCTGACGAATCAACGCCTCGCGCGCTTCATCACCGGTCGTAATCGCTTCCGCGTCCACATTCGTGATCAGCGGAAAGCGCAGCGCCCCAAACTGTGTTGCCCGCAGATCGCGTTCCAAACGCGTTTCCGCCGGCTTCATCAACTCGCAGTGGAACGGCGCGGACACGGGCAACATCACCGCGCGCTTCGCTCCGCTCTGCGAAGCAATCTCTACCGCCCGCTTCACCGCCGCGGCATTGCCGGAAATCACCGTCTGCTCCGAGGAATTCAGGTTTGCGGGCGCGACAATTTGCGCGTCCGCCGCTTTTTTGCAGATTTTCGCAACTTCGGCGGGCGCAAGTCCCAGAATCGCCGCCATCGCGCCGTCTCCAGGCGCCACGGCCTCCTGCATGTAACGTCCGCGCTGTCGCACCAGTTTCACCGCCGCGCTGAAATCCAGACTCCCCGCCGCAACTAGTCCCGAGTACTCTCCCAGGCTGTGTCCCGCCACAAAATCCGGCGTCACGCCGTTTTCTTCGAGCACCCGAAAAGCCGCGATGGAAACGGTCAGGATGGCGGGTTGCGTGTTTTCCGTGAGTCTTAGTTCTTCTTCAGTGCCCTCGAAGCAAACATGCGAAAGAGAAAAACCCAGCGCCGCATCCGCCGACTCAAGAACTTTGCGAGCAGCCGGGAATTTCTCCGCGAGGTCGCGGCCCATGCCCGGATATTGGGATGCCTGTCCCGGAAAAAGAAATGCGATTTTACTCATGTGCGTCCCGTTTTGCGATGCATCCTCGGCAGACAACGCTTAAGCCGGTTCTATCTCTCTTTTTATGGAATGTCCAGCCAGCCCGATTTGCGGTGGTGCGTCAGTTTGAGTTTTCTTGATCGTGACACAAAAAGTCAAAATTCAAACTGACCCATTACCGATTTGCCGGTTCAGGCGCGAACGCCGGCCCCCACTGCGGAAAGCTCCTGCTCGATCTTTTCGTTCATTTTCGCGCGGCAAAGTTCGTTCGCCACGCGAATCGCGTTCTTGATGGCGTTTGAATTCGACCGCCCGTGCCCAATCACCGTGATTCCCCGTACGCCGAGCAGCGGCACGCCTCCGTACTCCGAGTAATCAATCTTCTTGCGGAACTCATCGAATGCGTGCCGCGTCAGCACATAACCCACCTTCGCACTCACGCTGCTTTTCAGCGCTTTCTTCAGCATTCCGCCAACGTGCTCCACCAGCCCCTCGCTGATCTTTAGCACGATGTTGCCGATGAAGCCGTCGCAGACAATCACGTCCACGTTGCCCTTGAAAAAATCCTTGCCTTCCACGTTTCCTGTGAAATTCAAGCCCGTCTGCTTCAGTCTGTTCGATGCTTCGCGCGTCAGCTCGTTGCCCTTCATTTCCTCTTCGCCAATCGACAAAATCGCTACCCGCGGCCGGCGCGTGCCGAAAATCGTGCGGTAGTAGATTTCTCCCATGATGGCGAATTGCTCCAGTTGCTCGGGCTTCGAATCCACATTCGCGCCCACATCCAGCAACACCGCGGGATTGCCCTTGGCCGTCGGAAACGCCGCCGCCAGCGCCGGACGGTCCACCGAAGGCAACTGCCCCAGCACAAAGCGCGCAATCGCCATCACCGCTCCGGTATTCCCCGCGCTTACTAGCGCATCCGCCTTCCCATCTCTGACCATTTTCGCGCCCACATGCACGGAGCTGTCGCGTTTCTTGCGGAATGCATGGGACGGTGAGTCTTCCATCGTGATCACTTCCGTAGCATTCGCGATGTCGATGGAGAGCCCGCGATGGGAATGCCGGTTCAGTTCGGCACGTACTTTGGACTCGATACCGACCAGCATGATGCGCACGCCATACTGGCGCGCGGCGAGCACTGCGCCTTCGACTTCGGCGCGAGGAGCGTGGTCGCCCCCCATGGCGTCCAGCGCAATCGTAATCATCGGATCACTGCTCAACAGTAGCAGGAAATATAGCAGGAACTATCGCGTTTCAATCAGGCCGAGGTATCCACTACCGCGCGGCCTTTGTAGTATCCGCAATGCGGGCATGCGCGATGGGGCAACTTGGGCTCGTGGCAATGCGGACACTTCGAGATCGTCGGCGCTGTCAGATGGTCGTGCGCGCGCCGCGTGCTGCTGCGTCTTTTCGAGTGACGTCGTTTCGGATTCGGCATTCCTGCTCCTATTGGCGGAGACGCACAGCGTCCTGCCTCAAAAATTCTTCCTAAGGCCTATTTTATTGCTTTTTCGACCAGTCTTGCTTTAGGCGTGCGAGCGGCGCCAGGCGCGGGTCGGCAGCATGGGTTTCGCAGCGGCACTCTTCCTGGTTCAAGTTCACTCCGCAGTGCGGGCAAAGCCCCCGGCAATCGCTG
Source organism: Candidatus Acidiferrales bacterium (assembly GCA_035696585.1). GTDB lineage: Bacteria > Acidobacteriota > Terriglobia > Acidiferrales > UBA7541 > DAHUXN01. The sequence goes on from DASRQP010000016.1 coordinate 3,711, forward strand.
CGGCAAATCACCTTCATCGGAAGCGACAAATTCACCTGCTCGGCCAGCACATCCGCCAGGAACAGTCCATCGCCCTCAAAGAATGCAATCTCCGTATCATCCAGATTCAAACGGAATTCCTCTTCCCTGCTCACCGAGTTCATCGGACGGTAGAACAAATCGAAATTCTTGCTCACTTCCTCCACCACAATCTCCAAGCATCGCGCGCAGACCATTTCCAGCCGCGTGTGAAACGTCCCATAGATCCGGATCTGATCGTCCACCAGTTCTGCCGTCGCGCGCACATCCAGCGGCTCCACCTGATGGAATTCGCCTGAATGGAAATCGAGTGTGCCCGGAGCGTAATTCTTCCGGATGCGGATTTTCCGTGTGGCGAGTTCGTGTACGTCGAGAAACATCTAAAATTCCCAGGGAAAGAGTGAAAAGCCATTATAAGGTGCGGTCGCGCAATGTCAAGGAAGCCCCTCGAAAAGCGTTCCTCTGACGCGAATCGGATACTGTGCGGAATTTTCGCATCAAACGCGAACGCCAGCGACAAACCAAGCCGCAACGAAAAGTTACTGGCTCGACTCGCGCACGAGAACGATGTCGGATTGCGTGTTCTCGCGAAGAATTCCCAGCAT
>DASRQP010000017.1:0-5016 GCA_035696585.1 Candidatus Acidiferrales bacterium
ATGGTAGGAATACGTCCGGTAGCGAACGCCCAGCTCCTCCAGCCGGTCGAACAATGACGAAGGGACGCCGCCGGGGCGGTAGATGTCTTTCTTCTCACAGATGTCGAAGTACGGGAGCAGTTCAACCGGAACTCCGTAAAGTTGAAAATATCCGCCGAACCGGCTCATCCGCTGGGAGATAAATCGAATCCCTCGCCGCACCACCCCGTGGTTCAAAATCGAAGACGGCAAGAAACGAAACCAGCGAACCCATCGAAAAGGCGACCGCTCGGGATCGTAATAGAAAAGATTCCAGTGGCCCGACTCCCTCGGCAGTTTTCCGCTCAATAGCGTCGGGATCGCCCCTGAACTGAATCCCAAAACCGTTCTCACTTCCCTGCGATACGTCAAAATATCAGGCAGGAGCGGACGGTCTCTAATGTACGTCCACCCCAGCGCATCGATCAGCGTGAAAACAGCAATCATTTACTTCGCTCCGTTACCGTTAAGTCGTTTTTGAGCAACTCCAAGAACAGCGGCTCCATGCGCAGGTTCGTTGTAGAGGTCCATATAAGCGAGGGTTTTCAGTAAAGGATAAACGCCCGCAAAGACGATCGGATTCGGATGGTTGTCGCCGATGGAGAAGAACAAGTCGAACGACAGCGTGCCCCATCGGCCATACGTATAGCGGATTTCAATAGGGTCCGTGCCAGCCTCTTCGAACAGGCTCTTTAAACCATCTGTCGAATACCCATCTCTCACATGCCCGTATTCCGATGGCTCAAAGCCGACGCGCTGTTCCCGCCAAGCAACAGACCGGAGATGCCGCGGCTGCGGAACGGAAGGAGATGTAATCAACAGATACCCGCCTGGTTTCAGGGCTTGCGTCAGATTTAAGAACGCCGCCTTGTCGTCGGGAATATGTTCCATCACGTCCGAGCAAATCACCACGTCGAATTCGTTCCGAAAGGGCAAGTGGCATATATCCGCGCGAAGATAAGACACGTTTTGTGCGTTTACTCGGCGACGGATTGTTTCCGCCATCTCGATACGGTCCCCCTCCAATTCCAAACCAACCAGGCTCCATCGGGGATGCCTTTCGGCCAGATAGGTCAATAGATCTCCGCGGCTGCATCCGGCGTCCAGGAGCTTCACAGGCTTGCCGTTCAAGGGCAGATTGCCGATCGAACGCAGGACATGCTGGAGCCGGATCCAGCCGGGAACGTGAGGTTCGCCTAACAGCGTGTAAGCTGCTCGCCTCTTCCAGTCTTTCTCGACATATTTCTTGCCTTCACCTAATCGCATGGCTGGGTCTTTCCTTCAGGGGCCACGTCTCGCGGCGAAACAAATTTGCCGCTCGCGCTCGTTGCCTCCGGGCTGGGGGATTTAAAAAACTGCGACTCCGCCGCAAGTCGGCGGGGAAGACCGTGAGAATCCATATACTCGGCAAACGTGCCGCACGAAAATTCCCCCAGGATGCGGCGCACTTTCCCCTCTGTGCTGTCCAGATTCACATACGACTTGAATCGACGATACGCGTTCATCTTCAACCGCGGATGCTGCGGGTCGATTTCCCGCGGATGAATGTAAAAAATCACCGGACGCCCGGCCGATTCGATTCGCGCCGCCATCCGAGAAATCACCGGATACGGAAACAGCCGCAGATATCCCCCGCCGGAAAAGCACATGCGTTGGCCGAGAACGCTGGCAACGGAAATCGGGAATTCGGCAATCTCCCCCGCACTTGCCACGGTTGTGTACGGTCCCAGCGGCGATGCGTCCCAACCTCCATGTCCCCGTTTTGCTGGGAATATGGACGAGTCGTACGCATAACCGGCGGCAATCAGCTCGTCGAAAAACCACGGTGCAGCTTCGGTTGTCGAAAATCCTGCGGCCCGGTACCCGCGTACCGCCGCTCCGCTCAAGTCTTCCAGAAGCTTCCGCGACATCAGCGCATCCTCGCGAAACTCTTCCGGCGTCATTTGAAATACCAGACGGTGTGCAAAACCGTGCGAGGCGATTTCGTGGCCTCGCTGAACCGCTTCACGTACGAGTTGCGGATATCGCTCGGCGATCCATCCCAGGAAAAAACAGGTGACCTTCGAGTTGCTCTCATCGAAAATATCCAGCAATGTTAGGAAGTTTTTCTCCACGCAACTAGGAAGGTTCTGCCATGCGCCCATGGGCGGCGCAGACGGTACGTCGAGGATGTGGTACCAATCCTCCACGTCTACCGTGAAAATGCTCTGGACCGGCTGGCTGGGGTTTTTTTGCATTGCCGATGCTTCCAAAATCCCTACGGGATCGCTCGAACAATTCTGGGTCCCAGGAAGTTTGCCACGCCCAACGGCAGGCGCTTCCACGCCGCAATCGCCAACCGGAAGCGCGGGTTGTCGGGCCGCAATTGAGGCGCCGGCTTCCCTTGCTGCGTCCAGTAATTCCACGGCAATGGAATCTCTTCGCAGGGCCACTGCGCTTTGAATCGCTGTGTCCCGCTGCCGGGCGTGCAACGGCCCAGGTCCACGCAACGAAATCCATTCTGGCTGGCCCACTCCAGCGCTTTCCAATAAAGAAGCACGGTGGAATTCTTCCCGCGCGCCTCGGGTGTCGAAGCAATCCACGGCAGCTCCACTTCATCCCGATACGTCGTGATCCACATCGCCGCGACAGGTTCTCGGCCGTCGCGCACCACCAAAATCCGTGTTGTGCTCCCCGCGCACTTCAAGAAATTCTCGAACCAGCTCTTTGGGTATACGGGCGTGCCCAAATTCCGCATGTTGCAGGAAAAAACGGAATAGAATTCATCGAGAAGCTCTTCCTTGCCCCACACCGGCTGGAGTCCCTGCTTTTCCGCGCCGCGAACCTTGTTGCGAAGACGTGAACTCAATTTCCCAAACAACAATTCCGGCGAAGCCGGCAAAGGCACCTTCATGCAGACTTTCGCGGTGCTGCTTTGCCACTGATTCGTGAGCACGTCGCCTTGGCGAAGTTCGATGTAATCAGCACCAGATTCCGTGGCGAACTGTTCCGCTTTTCTTAACAGCGTCTCCCGGGCAACCGTGTCGCTGGCCAGCACTCCCCCGTAGGAGCAAAAGGGCATCGAAACCAGGAATCGCCCCCATAGCCAGCTTTTCATCTCCACCAAAGGAAGGACGCCGCGGATTTCTCCCTGTTCCCGAGCTTCCAGATAGATTGTCCTGTGTCCGTAGGTGTCTTCAATCAGCCCTTTCCACAACCAACGGTGATAATTCGAGGCTTGTGGGTGCCCTTCGACGTAGGCATCCCATTCGGCAGCATTCTCACACGGGCCCGCGTTCATGCTTTTTCGACCTCCGCTTGTCGCTCGGGTCCCCGTGACTGAGACGCAACTTCCCAGACCGCGAACCTTCGGCCGAAGCACGCCTGCGCAACCCCAAGCAACGCGGCCGTGTGCACCAACACGAAATAATAACAAATAGAAATCAGCTTCCCCGCCCGCAGTCCCAGAGTTTCCAAAACGGCAGCTACGGCCGCGGCCGCGTATGCCGTCAGTTGCAAAACCAGACACACGAGGAAAAACGTGTTATGCGCCAGCAATGCGCTCGCCAGCAAAAGTACTGTTAGCGGCACGGGAACCAGCCATCGCAGCAGCTTCCGCGAAAGGAATTGCCACGCCCGGATTCCTCTGACCTCTTTCCGCAAACGCCAAAATCCTAAAATGCCTTGTCCTGCGATGCGTTGTTTTCGCGAGAATTCCTCTCGCGGCGAAGCGGTCGACTTCTCGAAAGCTCGGACGCTCGGCTCAAAGAGGAGCGCGTAGCCCGCTCCGCCGATGCGAAGCGGCAACTCCATGTCGTTTGCAAGGTCTGGCTGCAACGTGCCAAACAGTTTGCGGCGAACGCAGAAAATCGCGCCATCGCACACCAGGACAGAACCTATGCGGCTCTCCAGTTGTGCCACGGAAGATTCATATCCAAGGTAAGCGTGTGTTCCAGAGACGACGGCTTGGCCTTCGTCGTGAATCGTTTGTTCCACACCGGTAACGCATCCGACCTGCGGATCCGCAAAGTGATGCACCATTTTTCGCAGGCAATCCGCGGCGATCTGCGAGTTGGCGTCCGTAAAGAACAGCACTTCCCCAAGGGCCTGCTGCGCCAATCGATTGAGCGCTTCGTTCTTCCCGACGCGTCGCTCCATGCGCAGGACGGTCAACCGCGGATCAACGATTTTTCGCAGGATTTCATCGGTCCGATCTTCGGACGCATCGGAAGCAACCAGCAGTTGCAGAGAATCGGCCGGATAATCCCAAGCCAGTGTCTCTCGCACTTTCCGCTCGATATCTTTCTCTTCGTTTCGCGCGGAGATCAGCACCGAGACTCGCGGGAGAACCTGCTCGCTTTCGCTGGCGCGGAATGGGCGCACCGTCCCAAGCATCCAGAGCAACAGGGGATAGCCCGCATAAACGTAGACCAGCCAGGCAACGCTCGACCAGAACAAGAGTTCCCAAAAATGGCTCATCGCGAGCCCCTGCTCAGGAGCAGGATCTTAATGGTCTGAAACATAATCAACAGATCGAGCCCCACGGAAATATTCTTGATGTAAAACAAGTCGTATGCGAGTTTTTCCTTGTTGTCCTCGATCGTCGCGCAGTAGCCTCGATTGATTTGCGCCCAGCCAGTGGCGCCCGGCTTCACCGCCCAACGTTGCCGGTAATACGGAATCTTCTCCAGGCATTCCTGCTCTTGATTGGGAACGAACGGACGGGGCCCCACGAAGTACATGTCGCCACGCACAATATTGATCAGTTGCGGCAGCTCGTCCAGGCGCGTCCGCCGCAGCAGTTTCCCCACGCGAGTGAAGCGCTTATCCGTCTTTTCCGCGGGCCTATGGTTGTTGTCGCGATCTGCTCCGTCCACCATGGTGCGAAACTTAAAAAGCGTGAACGGCTTTCCGCCCTCGCCTATGCGCTCTTGCTTGAAGATCGCCGGTCCCGGCGAGTCCAGCCGAATGGCAATCGCCACCAGCGCCATGATCGGCGCGGTTATCGCAAAGCAAATG
>DASRQP010000018.1:0-11770 GCA_035696585.1 Candidatus Acidiferrales bacterium
AACCGACTCTGGCAATAGGATGATGCTCAGGATCAGCAATATCAGTAACGAATGGCGGTTGCGTGTGGTCATCGGCCCTCCTCAGGTAAGGCCGCATTCTATTTATAAAATATGCAGAATGGAAAGCGAATTTACTGCCGCGAATCGATTGTAGCTCTGCCCGGATGACAACGGGAAGGTCGGACCGTCGCAACCATGAGCCAAGAGGGGCCCGGCGGGCGGTTTGACTTCCGCGCGCCTCGGTGTACACTCTTGAACACTTTTCAGATCCCATGTTTCCCGGCTGCGGATACCGCCGTCCTCAAATCCACGGCGCGGGAAAAATCCAAGGAGGCTTCGCAATGGCGAATCCTGTAAAAGCAATTCCCGAGAATCATCCCACGATTACACCCGGACTGACCTGCAAGAACGCGGCGCGGGCAATCGAGTTTTACAAGACGACATTCGACGCGAAAGAACTCATGCGCATGGAAGGCCCCGGCGGTTCGATTGGTCACGCCGAACTGGCCATCGGCAATTCCAAAATTATGGTCAACGACGAATTCCCGGGGCACTCTGTCGCGCCAGCGGGCTGTACTGCCCATTCCCTCTATGTTTACTTCGAGGATTGCGACGCAGTGTTCAACCGCGCCGTCGCCGGCGGTGCGAAAGTGGTTATGCCACTGACGGACATGTTCTGGGGCGACCGCTTCGGATCAATCACCGACCCGTTCGGCCATAACTGGGGCATCGCCCAGCACGTCGAGGACGTTGCGCCGGAAGAGATGGAGCGGCGTTCGAAAGAATGGATGACCAAGGCTGCAGGGCAGGGCCAGTAAACTTTTTGCTGCTCCTGAGCGGGACGCGACGCGTCGGTGGGCGGGCGGACGCTCGCTCAGAGATGAACGACTAGGTTCACAAAATCCCTTGGGGAAGCCAAGGCAGGAGCGCCAGAATGCCGCTTATAGCCAGAAAAGCTCGGTATCGCCCCTCGCCCAGAATCGCAACGGCGATGGAGTAAAGAACCAGCCAAATGCCAACATCGCTGACTATATCGGTGAATCTCCAAGAGCCTGGGTTGTAATGGAATTGCAGCCAAATAACCCACATCCACAACAGCAGAAAGTTGACCGTTCCTGCGCATACGCCCGACAAGAAAACCATGGCGCGCCATTTCGGAAGCTTGTTATGGAACCAGCCCCACCAGCAGAGAACCAATAAGATGGGTGATGCAGCTATCTCGACCGCTATCTCGATCACGTCATGCACGTTCAGCAAGAGCATATTCTTACGCTGGGGTGGTGGTGTCGATGCTGGCGCGGACTTGTTGCCAGCGGCGCGGACGGCGCTTGGGATCGAGAACTTTTTTGCGCAGGCGAATTGACTTCGGCGTGATCTCGACGAATTCATCGTCGGTGATGAATTCGATGGCCATTTCCAGAGTGAGCACGCGATGCGGCACCAGGCGAATCGCTTCGTCCGCGCTCGAAGAACGCATGTTCGTTTGCTTCTTTTCCTTCGTGACGTTTACGTCCATATCTGCTTCGCGCGCATTCTCGCCGACAATCATTCCTTCGTAAACTTCGATGGCGGGGCCTACGAAAAGCTCGCCGCGCTCCTGCAAATTCCACAGCGCAAAGGCGGTGGTTTTCCCGGCGCGATCCGCGACCAGAGCGCCCGTGTTGCGCGACGCAAGCTCTCCCGCGTATTCCGTCCAGCCATCAAACAGCGAATGCAGTAGCGCCGTGCCGCGCGTGTCCGTCATAAGCTGGCCGCGCAATCCGATCAGGCCGCGCGAAGGAATCTTGAATTCCATGCGCACTCGCCCGGAACCGTGATTCACCATTTTGGCGAGCTCAGCGCGGCGGCTGCCCAGCGTCTCCATCACCACGCCAACAAAAGACTCCGGACAATCCACCACAAGCAGCTCGACAGGCTCCAGCCGTCGTCCATTTTCCGTGCGCACCACGATTTCCGGCTTGCCAACCATCAGCTCGTACCCTTCGCGGCGCATCGTTTCAATCAGAATCGCGAGTTGCAATTCGCCGCGTCCCAGCACGCGAAACGCGTCAGTCGTCTCCGAATCTTCCACGCGAATGGAAACGTTCGTCAGCAATTCTTTTTGCAGTCGTGCGCGAATGTCGCGCGAAGTGACGAATTGCCCTTCGCGCCCCGCGAGAGGTGAAGTGTTAACGGTGAAAATCATCGCCAGCGTCGGCTCGTCAATCACCAGCGGCTCGCACGGCGCGGGATTTTCCAAATCTGTGATTGTCTCGCCGATCTGAATGCCCTCGAAGCCCGCGATGGCCACAATGTCACCGGCGGGAACTTCGTCCGCTTCGTCACGGTCGAGACCGCGAAACGTAAACAGTTTCGTAATGACCGTAGGAATCATGTCGCCCTGGAGTTTCGCAATGCCCACTTCGGAGCCGCGGCGCAGCGTGCCGCTGAAAACGCGGCCAATCGCAATGCGTCCCAGAAAATCGCTGTAATCCAGATTCGTAACTTGAACTTGCAGCGGCCCCGCTGGATCACCCGAAGGCGCAGGAATCGCCGAAACGATTGCTTCAAAGAGCGGCTGAAGATTTGTCGAGCCGTCATCCAATTTGCGATGCGCGACGCCTGTCTTCGCGTTCGTATAAAGAACGGGAAACGAGAGCTGATCTTCCGTTGCGTCGAGATCGATGAATAAATCGTAGATCTCGTCGAGAACTTCCTTGGCGCGGGCATCGGAGCGGTCAATTTTATTTAGGACGACGATCGGCGGAAGGTGCGCCTGCAATGCTTTTTGCAGAACGTAGCGCGTTTGCGGCAACGGGCCCTCGCTGGCATCGACGAGGAGCAGCACGCCATCGACCATGCGCAGCGCGCGTTCCACTTCGCCACCGAAATCGCTGTGGCCGGGCGTGTCGACGATATTGATTTTTGTGTCGTGATAAAACAGCGCCGTATTTTTGGCGAGAATGGTGATGCCGCGCTCGCGCTCCAGGTCATTCGAATCCATCACGCGCTCGACGACCACCTGATTCGCGCGGAAAATTCCGCTCTGCCTGAGCATGGCGTCAACGAGCGTGGTCTTGCCATGATCCACGTGAGCGATAATTGCGATATTGCGAATCGGCTGCGCCATGCTTAGATCCTTCTCCTCATGCACAATCCTCGCTGGTGATTCTGGAAGCTGCCGCAAAAATTGAAGCAGGGCTTCGCTTTATTTCACTTTCGTATGAACGTAGGGCGGGCTTCGCGCAATTCGCGAAGCTTGGCAGGGGCGTTGCAAATCGAATTCGGGGAATGTGTCGCGTGCCCGCAAACTGCGTTGCCGCTAATCCCACTGCACTATCAAAAATAGCATAAAAACGCTCGGAAATGCGGGTTATGTCGCGCGAAGTTGCAAATTAAGGAACACACGCGGAACTGGGAGCTACTTGTGGGAACGTCTCAACAATTTTTCGTGAGACGCGATTCCGTCAAAAACCAGAGCAGGCGCGGAATTCTCCTCAACGAACATCTCGATGCGGTTGCGTCCCAGTTCTTTTGCGCGACAGAGCGCTCCATTTAATGAACGCAGCACGGACTCGGAGGTGTGAAACTCGCTGGGTGCCGCGGAAAATGCGCCGAGACTAGCAGTCAACGAAACCGCCCCGGAGATGGTTTTGAATGGCGAGCCGGCAATAGTGCCGCGAATTCGTTCGGCCTTGTTTCGTACCGCTGCCGCATCGCAACCGGAAAACAGAAGCAGAAACTCTTCGCCGCCCACTCGCCCCACGATATCGTATATTCGGACGGACCCAAGAATTCGCAGCGCGGCCTCGCGCAATACATCGTCTCCCGCCAGTTGCCCCAGCGAATCATTGATGTTTTTGAAGCGGTCGAGGTCGATGAGAATCATCCCAAGGGGCTTGCCCTCACGATTCGCGCGGCTCAACTCCCGCTCGAGCATATCGAGAGTATTTCCGCGGCTCCACGTGCCCGTCAGCGAATCGTGCGTTGACTTGAACCGGACAAGTTCTCGCGCTTGAATCACATCCGCTTGCATCTGCAGAATCCGCTCGCCAATGCGGATGCGCGCGCGTAACTCCGGCGTGTTACACGGCTTCGTCAAATAATCATCGGCTCCGGATTCGAGGCCTTCAATAACGTCCTGTTGATTATGGCGCGCCGTCAGCAGAATGACGTACGTGTATGCTTCCACATTGCGCGCGCGCAGTTTCCGGCATATTTCCACGCCGCTCAAGCCGGGCATCATCCAATCCATCAAGACCAAACGCGGGCTGTCCGGCGCCTGAAGAGCAGCCCACGCCGAAGTTCCATCTTTCGCAACCATCACATCGCAGCCCCATTTGTCCAACAGCGGCAAGAGCAACAAACGCGAAATGGGATCGTCGTCGACGAGCAGAACTTTCATTCGCGAGCTCCGGATGAGAGGGGACGCAAGAGATTCACGGAGCACGACAATGCCCATGAGGAGCACAGCGCTTATTTCTTTAACGTCAGGGAATCAGCAGCATAGAAAGTTGCTAAAAATGCAGCGATGATCTTGCAAATCAGGGATGTACCGAGTGAAGCAGCATGTTCCGCATTGGAACAGAGGCAACAGAAGCAACGCGAGATGGAGATTGCGGCGGCGACGAAACTCAAGACGCTCCGACGCCGCAACAATCCGACGATCTGCAACAATTGGCTTACAAGTTGCGCGATTCCTGTTTAGTGCGCGTAGTTCGAGTTGATGAAGTTATCCACGTCCTTGTGCAGCTTGTGATGCGCTTTCTCGTCGATGTAGACCATGTGGCCCGAATCGTAATAGGAGAAGCTGATGTTCTTGCGAACCGACGACTCGAGGCCCATGTGAGATACGGTTTCCTCGATGCCATTGAATGGCGTCGCCAGATCGTAATATCCGCAGACGACCAGTACCTTCAGATTCGATTGCTGCGTCATCGCGGAACGCAATACTTCCGCCACATCCGTGTTTCCGGTCTGATCCCATGGCCGGACGTTAGCGGTGACGGTGTAATAATTCTCGCTGTCCCACTTCAAATCGCGGCGCACATAATCCTGGAACGTCGCGACGAATGCCCCTTCGTATGACGCTTCGCTCGGATCGTATTCGGGCCGTTCACTCGCGGCATCTCTGTTCATACCCTCGAAGCGCGAGTCGAGACGGCCAACTACAAGCCGTTTATCGCGTTCGAGCTCCGTGAACCAGCGGAAAGGACTGACGCGCAGGTCCGCTTCTTCAATGTACGTTGGTGAAAGCGCCGTCAGGCGCGCCATGTCTTTCACCACTTTTTCTTTCTCTTCAGGAGATAGCTGGTCGCCTTTCGCCAGCGCTTGCGCATATTCGCCGTGCGCGAATTCGCGAGCCTGTTGAGCAATTTGCCCCACGCTCTCGCTTTCAAGATCGGGCGCCAGCAAATGGTGGTACCACGCCGACGTGATGTACGTCGGCAGATAAAATTCCGACCGGTCGTCGGCTCCCCAGCTCGCAAAAGCAACCGTGGATACCAGCACGATTCCATTTAGATAAATCTGGTGGCGCTCCTGCAAGACACCAGAGAGCTCCGCCGAGCGCGTGGTTCCGTAGCTCTCGCCGATCAAATACTTCGGCGAATCCCAGCGCTCGTTGCGCGTGATGTACTGGTAGATGAAATCGGAAAACCATGTGGCGTCTTCGACGATGCCGTGGAACTGCGCAGGATTCTCGCCAGGCGCGGGCCGACTATAACCCGTCGAAATCGCATCAACGAAAACAAGGTCCGTGGCGTCCAGGAAGGAATCTTCGTTGTCCGTGATGGTGTATGGCGCGGCCATGCCGTGGCCGTCGGGCGTCAGCACCACGCGCTCAGGTCCCATGCCCATGTGAGTGAAGAGCGAGGCCGAGCCAGGACCGCCATTGTAAACAAAGGCGACGGGGCGCTTGGAAACATCCGGCACGCCGTCTTTCGTGTATCCCACGTAGAAGAACGTCGCCTTCGGATTGCCTTGATCGTCTTTTATGACGTACGTGCCCGCGGTGGCCGTGTAGTTGATTTCCTGCCCGCCAATGCGCGCGCTGTGATGCGTCACCTCTGTCTTCTCAACCGGCGGTGGTGGAGGCGTATGGCGTACCTGAGTATTTTCATTCTGCGCCGGAGATTGCTCCTCTGTCATTCCGGGCATTCCAGACAACCCTGGCCGCTGCTGCTGCCCGGGGCGCCTCTGCTGCGCAACAACCGTGAATGACATCGCAAAAACAGCCAGCGCTCCAACAATAATGCGGTTTATTCTCATAGCATCCTCTCCCCTGACACTGGCGGTTAACAGCATTCCGCCCTGCGGGATTTTCCTATTAGGAACATGCTCTGAGACGTGCGAACTGCGAGCACAGTTTCATGCGAGCGCAGCAAACTCAGAATAGTCCGGCGCTGTCGCTTTACCTCGAATTCCGATTGGTTAAGGGGAGGATATTGGTGCGGCCATGCTAGCGGTCGCACCACTCTTGGGGTGTTGCGTTAGGCCGAGATCAAATCGCTTTGTGGTGTGGCCGGAACGATGTCCGCGGACGCGGTCGCGCCCGGCAAGACCGCCGTTTTCGCGCGCCGAATCTGTCGTGCAAGGCCCAGCTTTTTCAGAGCCCAGATGCCGTACCAGTTCAGATCAACTTCATACCACCGGAGGCCGTGACGCGCCGAAGTGGGATACGCATGATGGTTGTTATGCCAGCCTTCGCCAAACGTAAGCAAGGCCACCCACCAATTGTTCGTCGAATGGTCGCGCGTGGCAAACCGGCGAGAGCCCCACACATGCGTTGCCGAATTCACCAGCCATGTGGCATGCAGGCCGACCACTGTGCGCAGAAAAACTCCCCACAGCAGGAATGGAAGGCCGCCGATGGCGAACAACACCACGCCCAGCACAATCATCGGCACGTAATTGTATTTCGTGATCCAAACCTGGAACTTGTCCTTTGCCAGATCGGGAACGTAGCGCGCCAGAGTCGATGTGTCGTGGTGCATCGATTTGCCCACCAGGATCCAGCCCACGTGCGCCCACCATTTGCCATCAATTGGAGAGTGCGGATCTCCTTCGCGATCGGAGAACTGATGATGAATCCTGTGCGTCGCCACCCAGAAAATCGGGCCGCCTTCGAGCGCCAGAGTCGCGCAGACGGTCAAGAAGTACTCCACCCACTTCGGAGTCTTGTAAGCGCGGTGCGTTAACAGCCGGTGATAACACATGCCGACGCCAAGGCTGCCGGAGACCCACCACAGAAAAAGTGCGACCAATAAAGCCTTCCACGTAAAAAAGAAAAGGGCAGCGATCGCGCCCAAATGAAATAAGACCATAAAAGAAGAAGTCACCCAGTTAATATCGCGGTCGCCCGGCTGTCTCCGTTGCAGATTTTCGAGTTCCATTGATTGTCCTTCCCTGTTTTCTTTTTACGCCGCCAGCGCTTTAGGCGCGGCCTTCACCGCGAGCTGTACATACTTGCCGCATCCGAGATCGCGCCGAATCGCAGGGGCCAGATCCAGGTGCACGCTAAAAATGCCGAACCCCCCGAATTGCGAAGGAGTGTTCCTGGTCCACGTCCGGCGCGATGGGTTCCGAATGCAAACAATTCAGTGGAGATTCAAACCAAACTGCGGAATTCACTCGAGCGAGTGGACTACGTCTTGGTCTTGGATGAATCGCTGCTGTAATTAGAACTCTCCCGTCAGAGAGTCTACAGTGCCACAAGAAGATTGTCTGTTCAATACAGGACACGCATTTACGCACCCGTAAGATTACTAGCCATTGGTACAGGTGAGTCCTTGGAAGCGATTTAGTCTCCGGCCGCGCCAACGCCCGCTTTGTTCGATGCGCGCACACCCGCAATCGTTGCAGCTAGTTCACGGGATGCGAGAAAGAATCGCGTGGGGCGTTAGTGAAACCGCTTGCAGCAGGAGACGAGACGAACGCTCACGCGCGCTTTGAGTCTCCCTGGATCGCCCCGAACCTTCGGGGACCCTCATATCGCAGGCGGAAAAAAGCATGGTAAGGCAGCGAGTAGTGGATGCTGATCAATCGAAACCACGGCGCGCTTTCCGGCGTGTAGCTGACGTGTCCATACGCAGTGGGTCGTGTGATACCGGCCTTCCCCGATTCGCCCAGGACCTGCATAGAAATGGTCCGAAAATCCTCGTCGATCAGCTCCTTCTCAAGCAGTTCGCCATAAAGAGACGGTCCGCCTTCGCAAAGCAGAGTTCGGATGCCGTGTTCTCTTCTAAGCAATTCTACAATCGCCGCAATGTCGGCGTGAGTGCCTTCGCCAATGCCAAGGATCTTAATCGCTTGCCCGCGTCCCAAAGCCTTTAACCGCACCCGCAAATTCCCTTCTCCCGCAGAGGTGGTGAGGATCCAGGGTTCAACTCGCGATGATCGAAAAATGCGATGATCGACATCGATGTTTCCGGATCCAGTGAGAATCATGACTCGCTGTGACCCGAAGCCTAGAACCTCCCTGCGGTACGCCCACAATTGCTCATCCTCGATGGCATAGTCCGAGCCCTGCCCGTCCGCGTCTTTTTCTTCACGCAGAGTGCTGGCTCCGATCAACTGCGCGTCATGGTGGGCACGCAGAAAGTCCATCAGCCAGCGATCCTCGCGGCTTTTTGAAACCTCCGATCCGCTGGTACGGCCCGCGATTTCCCTGAACGAAGCTCTGCCGTCCAGCCCGATGACGAAGTTGGAGGTTATATACGGACGGTGGGTTTCGGCAGGCGCTGGGAATCCAAATGGGCCATAGCACGCCCGAATGTCCGGTGGTAACGGGAACGTGTCTTCGCTGGCATTGTAACAGGGCCGCAGATTCATCCTCGCCTCTGCAGGCCATGATACCAATTTCAACCTGATTCGCTATTTGTGGAAATATGCGCGAAGACGTTTCGCTAGACTTGCGAAGCCGTTATGGCGAGGGCCATCACCCGGAACGACGCGGAGAGCCGCTCGCTCCGTGCTTCTGTTTCTGCAGTCGCTGGAAGTTGTCGGCGCCGTGCTGCACCAGTTTCTTTCCGCCCAGGCGCTCATAACCGCCGACAAACGGATTCTCCCCTGATTTGAATTTGGCAGACGATTGCTTCTTCTGTTTCGTTTGTTTCTTCGCCATGAGGCATACCTCGTTTCAGAAACGGCCCATCAACGCGCCGCAATGTCCCGCGCGAATTCACGGAACCAAATAAAATCTTTAATTGTTGAACCAACGATTCACTAACCGCCTGCAATCTTTACCGCAGTGAGCCGCCGTGACTTGATTGCACGCCTTCGGCCATGTCATCGAACGTGCGGCTTTTTTGCAACCGTCCAGCGAGCTGTTCGCGCTTGCCGTTAATCACATACAACTCGTCCTCGGTCAGCCTTCCCCAGCTTTCCTTGATTTTCCCTCTGTACAGCTTCAAAGAGCCTTCCACCCAGTTCCAGTTCATGCTTGCCTCCGTATAACTTAGACGTCGTTAGCGGGCACGGAGTGACATTCCATGCCGCCTGGGGGCGAGGCCAGCTAGCACAATTATACGCTCGTCGTGACGCCCGTGTTTGGAATTCGCCGCCTCTGGAGTGAGCATGTGCGACGCTTTGCGACCGTAAACCAATCGAAAGCAGATTGAGCGTCCCGATAGTCGCGAAACGCCTTTCGCGTTTGCCTGGCTGCTGCGATCATCTCGTTCGCGTCAGATCGCTCGGCGAACCCCATTGAGATCCGCCGAGCGTCTAATGCCGAGCGTCTAACCCGCTGCTCCTATTGCTTCCTGCGCTTCTTCCTTGCCGCTGGCGTGGTTGCTTTGTGCTTTCCTGTACCCTCGGTGCTGATCAGGGCCATGGCATCTCGGGCGTTGAACGGGTACCGACGAACTGACTGCTGGCCCGTGGTGCTTAGCGTTACGTCCACGCGGCGATTGTTGGCCAGGACGATGACCTGGAGATTGTTCAGCATTTGCTTACGGTCATCGGGAGTCAGGTCGGGGTTTTCCTGCATCTGCTGCTTCACTTGATCAGCATCCAGATTGTCGGCCTCGCCAAACGAGCGCGTCTCAATGCTGCCGGACGGGACGCCGTGTTCGATCAGGAAGTCTTTCGTACGTTCCACACGCCGCTCGGTGAGAGCCTTGTTGAACTCGACGGAACCGCGAACGTCCGCATGCCCGCCGAGGGTCAAATGTGCGTCTGGCTTGAACGTGAGATACCTCTGGAAGTCCGCTGCTAGAGATGCGAGCACTTTCTGCTGGCTTTCGACAAGGCCTCCGCCAGGATTCTGGACTGTAGGCCGGGCCGTTTGGAAATAAATGCTGTGCAGAGCAAGCCTCGCTTCGAGCTCTACCACCTCTGGCGGTGGAGGAGGCGCCTGCACTTCCACAGTCGTGGAAGCGTCCGCTTCACCGCCGCGCCCGTCGCTGACATTGCATTTCACTTCGTAGGTGCCAGCCGGCGCGCCAGTCGAATCGAACTGCACTTTTGCTCCGCTTCCTGTGATCTGGCCTCCCGTACTCGTGTAGCTGTAGGTCAATGGATCGTTGTCTGGGTCGCTGCCGTTTGCGGTGATGCCCGTGCTTTCGCCCTGCAGGATCGGAGTGCGGTCTGCCGAGCAGGAGAGCGTGGGCGGCCGATTCGGCCGCGGTTCAACGCGAATGTCCCCGGAGCAATCCGCCGTGCCACCTTTCCCATCGTCCACACGCACCTTGACCGTGTATGTTCCAGGAGCCAGGTCTGAGGAATTCCATCGGGCTTCGGAACTGGTTCCTTCAACTGTGCCGCCGCTGGCCGTCCAGGCATAGGTCAGAGGATTGTTGTCTGGGTCGCTGGCGTCCGCGCGCACAGTGACTGTGTCGCCGGAACCGGCGTAAACCGTGCTCTTATCAACTGAACAGGTGGCCACCGGCGGGCGGCTGGGCAGAGGTTCGGCATGGTGCCCGCCGAAGCGCAGGACGATTCCCGTCGAGAGACGTAGGTTGTTCTGCCTCTCTGTCTGGCCCGCGAGCACTGAGCTATCTTTGAACCGCGTCATCAAATATTCGGCCTGGAACAGACGCAGCGCAATGTGGCGATGCAGTGTGATGTCGAGTCCACCTCCTAGAGTCATGGCGAACGCATTCTCGGAACCTAGAGGTGTGCAACTCGAGCCTGAGGCGCATCCGGAAATTGTCACGGAGCTGGCATGCGCACCGCCGAAAAGCGCCTGCGCAAATGGAGTGAACCTTTCATGCATGCGATAGGACAGGCGCGGACCGAACAAGTATGTATACGCGCTTCCGTTCGCATCGAACGTTTGGTCGCCACTCGGACTTAAGAGCGTCAGCCTATTGTTGTCGTAGCCGCCAAAATCCGCCACCAATCCGAGATACCGATTGAAGTTGTATGCGACGGAAGTGCTGCCGCCATGCAGATAGCCCATGCGGTTGCTGGTTGCCGTAGGCATCGCGCGCCAGAAGGAATACCCCAGGAACCATTCGATCTTGGGAGTGTGCTCTTCTGAATCATCGCGCTCGTGTCGCGCACGCGCTTTCCGGTTCGTCGAAAAGCGTGCAGGCAACGCCTTGGAAGTTTTCGAATCAGCCTTGGCAGTTGGAGATGGCGCGACGGAAGCGACAGGAGCAGTCTTCTTCGCCTTCGCTCCGGGTTTTGCTGTGCCTCCCGCATACAGCGCGGGCACCATCAGGAAAGCGAACGCCAATGTGGCGCTAAATCGTGCTGCTAATCGCATTTTGCCCCCTAAGTCGTTTCCGTTATGCGACGCGAGTTCGATGTCCCCGCGTCGCATCGGTCAAGCTGGTCCGCGTTTCCT
>DASRQP010000019.1:0-2949 GCA_035696585.1 Candidatus Acidiferrales bacterium
TATTCTGAAAGGAATTTTGCATCGGGATGACGCCGCGCGGGCGCTTGATTCCGGCGTCGATGGCCTGATCGTGTCGAATCACGGTGGGCGTCAAGTGGATGGCGCGATTGCCGCGCTCGATGCCCTGCCCGGCGTGGTGCGCACAGTGAATGGAAAAGTTCCGGTGCTATTTGACAGCGGCATTCGGCGCGGCGCGGACATCATGAAAGCGCTCGCCTTGGGTGCGCGAGCGGTGCTGATTGCACGGCTCTACATTTGGGGGCTCGCGGCGGCGGGCGAAGCCGGGGTGCGCGACGCGGTTCTCAATCTGCTTGCCGATTTCGATTTGTCGATGGCTCTGAGCGGCCTTACATCATGCCGCGAGTTGAACGCTTCTGTCCTCGTGTCCGAAGATGATTCGCTCCACGCTCACCGATCGGGCCAGCCGTAAAGCTTTAGCGCATTGCCTCGCAGAACCATGCGCGCAATTTCCAGAGCTCGGGCCCGCGTGATCTCACCGTCATTCATCATCCCGGTCAGAGCGATAGCCAGCGCGTCGCGGCCAGAGTTCGACGTTTGCCATCCAATCTCCTCCCAGTCGATTTCCGGCGTGCCCGGCGAGAGGTCTGTGCCGAACATAACCTTCTCCGGATACCATTCGAGCCAATAGCGAATGGTCTTGCTCAACTCGCGAGTGGGCAGGAGCCAAGTCTGCTCGGAAAAATCGGTGTAGACGTTCGGCTTCATCAGCAAGGCCGCGACGGATTTCGAGAATGGCCCTGCGCCGCCGTGGAGCAAGACGAATTTCGTCCCCCGCAGCGGCGGGTCATTCAACACATCTTCCATGAGCAATGGATCCGCACCACTCAGTTCGAAGTATCCGCCGCAACCGAAACCCGTGTGGATGTGAACGGGCATCTCGAGGCGGCCGGCCTCGGCAGCAATGTAATGAAAAATATAGTCCTGCAACTTGTAATACTCCCCTTGGGCCGGCGCGCCGCCCTTGATGTAACGCGCATAAATTTCTTGCGCTGCAGTTGCGTCGGGACGCTTGAAATCGAGCGTGCGGAGATACGCAGCTTCAAACTTCACTGCCACGGCGCCATTTTGTTTTTGATTTTCCAAAGTCGGCGTGACGATTTGTGAAAGATAATCGCCGAGCGTGGCCGGAAACTGATTCTTGTTAAGCGCTTTCAAATAGCGCTGCGATAACTGATTTTCCCGGCCGTAGAAGAACTTGCGATCCGGAGTTTCGGCCGCCAAATTGCTGTTGTCGAGCGGGAGCAGTAACGCATCGTCGAATGGCACCCAGCGGAAACGCGACGCCTTCAGACCGGGCCCCATTGCTTCGCGATTCGCAAGTTCAGTTTCGATTCCCAGCTGATCGAGCACCCATGCAGGATAATTATCGCCCTTCTCTTTCTTGATGCGCGCTTTCGCAGCCAGAAGCTCGCGCACGTGCGCGGGCGCCATGTCGTCATATTTGTAGCCGTAGAGGGCTTTCCACGCGGCCATGAACTGTGGGTTCTCCGGCCGGCCCGTTACCGTTGAATCGGTCGGTTCAAGCGGCGCACAGGGGAGCGCATCATATTCATCGTCCGGCACTCCGTTCAACGGCAAAGCAGGCGGGTGCGAATGGTCGTCAATCGCCCGGATGCCCCGAATTCTGGCAAGGAGCGCGGGATCCGGTTTCTGCGCCGCAGCGAGCGGTGCGGCGAACACAAGAAGGACGACAAGTTTCCTCAGCATCAAATTATTGCTCCCATTTTTGCGTTTGCGGAATCAGTCGAATTCGCGCATGGATGCATCCTGCTCCGCGCCAACGCGCCCGACGGTGACTGCAGCGTGGCGCAGCAAGTTGCCGTTGGCGTCAGGATGCACTTAACCCTGGCGATCCTACCACGAGTAATCGTCGGCTCTTGCGTGGAAGACCTGGTCGCCAGAACCAGAGAAAACGCGAAAACTGTCCTTCCGGTCAAGTATTAGCGACTTCGCAACTTATGGCAGGTCATGTTGAAAGGCCATAACCCCTATGCTAGATTCGGAAATCAGCTGAAATCTCGCATGACAACGGAGAAATTCACGGACGCGACGAGGCCGAAGGTCAACCGGGTGGAGGTGTATTGGCACACGGTGACTTACCGGACGATTCTCCTCTACGCTTTTGTGTTTGTGATTCTTTTTACCGCCGCCGGTTATCTGGTATTCCCGGATACGTTTGCGAGCATGGCAAGGCATCTTTCGCACGCGTTGGAGCCGAAAGATTCCAGCGTCTCATCGACAGGTGTGCGTGGCGCGCGGTTCGTCAACCTAGACGGCAAAGTGCAAGTGAAGAGAGTGAATTCCGTGCAATGGGGCGCTGCGGATTATCAGATGCCTCTTGAGAAGGGCGATTTGATCCAGACCGGGCCTGACGGAGCGGCGCGCATCGCGTTTGCGGACGGTACCCAATATATAGTGCAAGCCGATACGCTCGTCACCGTGGAAGAGATCTTTGTGCCGCAGAACAAAGCATCTAGTGTCGGCATGCACATCAGCTCGGGCAATGTGGATTTGACGACCGGGACTTGGCAGATGCCTGGATCGACGGCAAAAGTATCGTTTCAGGACGCGGTCGCATCGCTCCATGAAAACAGCCATGCGGACGTGAGGACGGATCCGAACACGAAGCAGAATCAAATCACCGTCGCCGCGGGCACGGCCGACGTGAAACGCGACGGTCAACAAGTACAGGTTGCCCAGTGGCAGCGCGCGTCGTTTACCGGGGGCGGTCCAATTACAAAAACTGACGTGCTTGCGCCGCCGGGCCTTGTCCAGCCCGTTAATTTACAGCCCATTATTGTGGCGGATCCCAAGCGGACGTCCATCCGGTTCGAATGGCAGCCCGTGGGCACTGCCGCTCAGTACGAGCTCGAAATCAGCGATACTTCGATGTTCAACCGAGTTCTTGCAGATCGCAAAACAACCGAA
>DASRQP010000020.1:0-6044 GCA_035696585.1 Candidatus Acidiferrales bacterium
TAGTGCGCGTCCTTCGAGTAATTCGGGAACGGAGGAACGTGCGGCTTCGGCAACGGATTCTTTTTCAATTCATCCATGGCCACCGCGATTGCCTTTTCGAGTTGCACGTCGTGCCCTTCGCGCCACGATTTCGGATCAAGAATCACAGGTAGGTCCGGAGGCACGCCGTGATTTTCGACGTCCCACGTTCCATTCGGATTGAAGAACGCGACGCGCGGCGCCGTCACCGTTCCGCCATCGATCAGGTCCGGATATCCGTAGATTCCCACCAGGCCGCCCCACGTCCGCTCACCCACCAGCTGCCCCAGACCCGTGTGACGGAAACCCCACGGCATCCAGTCGCCGCCCGAACCTGAGAATTGATTGATGATCATCACTTTGGGGCCGAAAATCGCGTCGAGCGGTGACGTGAACACTTCGCCCTGTCGCGTGTACCAGTAACTCGTCAGCTTGCGCTGCATCGTTTCGATAATGTAGTTCGCGATGGACCCGCCGGTGTTGAAACGCTCGTCCATCACCGCGCCCTCTTTGCCCACTTGGGCAAAGTAGTAGCGATTGAAATTGGTGAACCCGCCGCCGGCGGTGTTGGGCAGATACACATAAGCCAGTTTTCCGCCGCTCAGTTTGTCCACCGTCTCCATGTTGTGAACGGTCCAATCGCGATGCCGCAGGTTCAATTCGTTCGCGACAGGCACAACAGTGACCTCGCGCGAGCCTGAGCCATCCGCGTTCGGGCCCACCTTGAGTGTCACCTGCTTCTTGGCTTTATCCAGAAAGAAACTGTAAATGTTATCCGAGCCACGCACTTCGCGTCCGTCAACGGCGAGGATGTAATCGCCTGCCACTACGTTGACGCCCGGCTGCGTCAACGGCGCTTGCAGGTCAGGATTCCAGTTTTCTCCGTAATAAACGTGCGCTATGCGGTAGCGGTCGTTCTCGATTTTGTAATCCGCGCCCAGCAGCCCCACCGTGACCGGAGGAACCGTGGGAATTGCGCCGCCGCGCACGAACATGTGTCCCACGTTCAAATCACCGAGCATCTGATCGAACATGAAATTCAAATCCTCGCGGCTGGCGAGGCCGGGCAGATATTTCGCGTATTCGGCCTCGGCTTTGTCGAGATTGAGCCCGTGGAAATTGGGCGCGTAGAAAAAGTCACGCTCGATGCGCCACACCTCGTGGTACATCTGCTTCCATTCCGCACGCGGGTCCACCCACACTTTCATGTCGGCCATATTCAAAGTGCCTTCGCCCGGTTTCGCCGGCGCGGCCGTTGGCGCGATGGCCCAGTGCCCCTGCTGTTGATATAGGAATTTTTCGCCATTGAACGAAACGTCAAAGGATTGCACGCCGGAAATGATTGGAGTGGCCTTGCGGGTTTTCATATCGAAGCGCGTGATCACGACCCCCGGCGGCATGCCAAACGCTCCGCCGTCTTCCCCTGGGGGCAATTCGGCCAAGAACAGTTCGCCCGTCTTACCGGCTGCAATTTCCTGGTAATCACGAGCCGGAACCGGCAGAGCCAGGATGCGCTGGCCGATGTTTTCGAAGTCGATCGTTACCTTCGGCGTTTCTTCCTTCTTTTCCTTTTCGGCAGCTTCCTTCGCCTCAGGCTTCTTCTCTGCTTTCTCCTCGTCGCTCTCTGGCGCGAGTGGCGACTTCATGTCCTTGCCCAACACGGCGACGTACACGCTGCGCGTTACCGTGTGGTCGTAGCTTGACATGTCGAGCCAAGCAGTTGTGGGTCCGGAATTCGTGCTGGCGGTGAAATACAAATACTTTCCATTCTTGTCCCAGACGGCGGAGCGCGCGTCGCTCATCCCATCGGTGATCTGCGTGCTCTTGCCCGTCTCGAGCGAATACACAAACACGGCGCGCATGTGGTTTTGCAGCAGCTTCGTGTACGCAATCCATTCGCTGTCGGGCGACCACGACGGATCGAGCGTCAACTCCGGGGTTTCGAATACGTCGGAATCAATTTTTACGGGTGTGCCCTTATCGAGGTCCACGTACCAGACACTGAGCCGCTTGTCCGTGTATGCAATTTTCTTGCTGTCCGGCGACCATTTCGGGTCGTAAAAATACGATGGCGGGTCGCCAAGGTTAATCTTTTTGACTACGCCCATCCCGTCTTGGTCTTTAATGTGCAGCGCATACTCGCCCGATTCGTCGGAGAAATACGCGATTGATTTTCCGTCGGGCGACCACGCCGGCGTCCGGTCCGCCACTCCCGGCGTGTTTGTGATATTACGCACATCGCCGTGCTCTGCCGGCACCGTCAAGATTTCGCCGTGGGCCTCGAAGACGGCCCGCACACCCGTTGGTGAAATCCCCGCGGAAAGAATATTTTTCTCGACGCTGTCGAAATGCGGCATCACCTGCGGAAAATCGCCCACTACATGGATCGCCACCGCGTGCTCGCGGTGCGTCGCGATGTCGTAAACGTGAATCGCGCCAAACTGCGAATAAATAATTGTGTCCGGCCCGGCCGATGCTTCCTTGATCGGCAGTCCATCGTTGGGAATTAGCTGCGTTTCTTTTTTCGTCGACGGGTCGTACTCATAGAGGGTGAACGGTCCTTTTTCATCCGAGAGGAAATAAACCTTGTTGCCCACCCACATCGGGTCGAATTCATTCCAGTCGCCGCGCGGAATTTCCTCGTAGCTTGAATCCGACAGCTTGGCGATCCAGATTTTCGATTCCGTGCCTCCACGATAGTGCGACCATGTGCCCCAGGGGAACGCCACCGGACGGTAGGCGATCTCATCACCATTCGACGAATACGAACCTTCATAGGCGAGAGGGAACGGCAGCTTCGACGGCATCCCGCCGGTCACGGGCACCGTGTAAAGATTCGCCACGCCGCTCGCAAACGAGTCGCGGCTGGATTCAAACAGCACGTTCTTGTCATCTGGCGTCCAGCCCACAACCGTGTCTGGCGCGGGATGGTAGGTCAGACGCTCCGGCACGCCGCCATCGGCTGAAACGACGTACACATCCGTGTTGCCGCCATACTGACCCGAGAACGCGATCCATTTTCCATCCGGCGAGAAATACGGATTGGACTGGATGCCGACTCCGGTCGTCAGACGGATCGCGTCGCCGCCGTTGCGGCCCACGCTCCACAGTTCTCCGCCATAGACGAAAACGATCTGCGTCTTGCTGATCGCCGGCTGCTGGAGCAGAAGGGGCGCGGAACCGGGCTGCGCGTAACACACCGCCGCCAGCATCAAGACACACAGGGCCAGTGCTGCTTTCCTCATCGATAATTCTCCTTTGCGAGACTTCCGTGTCTGATACGCGTGCGCGGAGGAAAAGTTCCCACCACCGGCGCGGAACCACAGACGAACGGAAGCGCTCCCATTTCAGAATGGACCGGCGAGTATATCGCCCGTCCTAAATCCTGTCCACGGGACACTCGATGTGACGGCTCGCAACCTTTTTCTTTCAGAAACCATGTGCTAGACTGTCGCAGCAAGGGCACATAATAGGCTCCTGCCAGTTTCTTCTACGAGGCATTCCGTATGTCCGGACATTCGAAGTGGGCGACAATCAAGCACAAGAAAGCCGCAACGGACGCGCGTCGTGGCAAGGCTTTCACGAAAATCATTCGCGAGATCATGATCGCCGCGCGTTCGGGTGGCGCGGACCCCAATACGAATCCTCGCCTCCGCACCGCTATTCTCGCCGGTAAGAACGAGAACATGCCCAACGACAATATCGAGCGCGCAATCCTTCGCGGTACCGGCCAAATGGAAGGTGAGGTCCTCGAGGAAGTGACATTCGAAGGGTATGGCCCGGGCGGCGTGGGAATGCTCGTCCAAGTGGTCTGCAGCAACCGCAATCGCATCGTCAGCGAAATTCGCCACCTAATGGCCAAACACGGCGGCAACATGGCCGAAACGGGAGCCGTCGGCTGGATGTTCCATCGCAAAGGCGACATCACGGTTGCCAAAGAAGCTGCGGACGAGGAAAAAATGATGAGCATCGTCCTCGACGCGGGTGCCGAGGATCTCAAGGACGATGGATCTTTCTGGGAGGTGGTCACCCCGCCAGAGGCTTTCGAGAAAGTCCGCGATGCTCTTATCGCAGCCGGAATCAATCCGGCCGCTGCCGAAGTCGGATGGATTCCGCAGAACTACGTGAAGCTGACGGGCGCGCAGGCGCAACAAATGCTGAAGATGGTCGAGGCGCTGGAAGAGCACGACGACATTCAGCACGTTTACGCCAATTTCGACATCGACGAAAACGAAATTCAGGCCGCTGTAGCAGGCTAGTAGTCCGCACCGTAGTGCCCTTCGCGTTGCGCCCGCCGAAAAAACGCTACCCCCCATTTTTCTTCTGCGCGTAGACTGAAGCTCGTCATGACGCGATCACAGCGCTGTCATGGCAAAACAACAATGCCCGCAAACGGCTCAGTCGCGCGCAATTCTCTCCGCGTTCTCGGCCTCGACCCTGCGCTGGCCGGCGCGACCGGCTACGGAGTGGTCGAACTGAACGGCCAGGCGGCAGCCATGCTTCGCTTCGGCGCATTGCGTTTTCCGGCGCGCGCGAGTTTCGCCGAACGTCTTCGCGAAATCCATCAGATGGTCGCGCAACTCGTCGACGAGTTTTCTCCCGACGCCGTTGCGGTAGAATCGGTGTTCACGGCTCTTAACATGCGCACAGCACTCAGACTTGCCGAGGTGCGCGGCGTGATTTTGCTTGCTGCCGCGCAAGCGGACATTCCCGCGCACAGCTATTCGCCCCGCGAAGTGAAGGCCAGCGTCACGGGGTTTGGCGGCGCTTCAAAACAACAGATGCAGCAAATGGTGAAGGCTCAGCTGGGCCTGTGCGAGCAGCCGGAACCCGCTGACGCCGCCGATGCGCTTGCTGTGGCGCTCTGCCACGCTCATTTTGCCTGGGCCGCTGAACGTCTGGAGCGCAGTCTGATTGCCAATCCTGTAGCCGCTGAGTCCCGCTCGCGCAGCCATTTTTCCGCTGGGCGCATCCCAATCCAACGATGAAATCCTGTGGCTCGAAGTTAATCTGTCTCGCGATTGTATTGTTCTCATGTGTCCTAGGGACTTTCGCGCAATCGCGAACTGCGGATGCATCGGGTTCTTCGCAGGGACCTACTCTCACGTTCCGCAAGATTTTCAAATCCAGCTATCCTGAATTTGCGGAGATAAAAATCAACGAAGACGGTTCAGGGACCTACGATATTCGCCAGCTCGACGACACGCCAAGCCCCCAGCCGATGCAAATCAGCCAAACGCTGGCCCATAAACTGTTCGAACTAGCCGCGGAATTGCACAACTTCCATGGAGTGGATCTTGACGTTCACCGCCGCATCGCCGATCTGGGGCAGAAAACGCTCGGTTATGAAAAAGGAACTGAGAAATTCCAGGTAACGTTCAACTACACATTGAACAGCGCAGCCAACCAGCTCCTGGCCATTTTTGATGGCTTGCAG
Organism: Candidatus Acidiferrales bacterium; assembly: GCA_035696585.1. Taxonomy (GTDB): domain Bacteria; phylum Acidobacteriota; class Terriglobia; order Acidiferrales; family UBA7541; genus DAHUXN01. The sequence continues at coordinate 5,456 of DASRQP010000020.1, forward strand.
CGACAGGAACTCGACCTGAGCGACATGGCGCGCACCATGCGTTACGATCATCTTGGCGTGAATGATGTGATGACGCGCGTGCAAAACGACATAAGAAACAAGCTCCTTCCGGAACCAGAGGCATTGTTGCCCACGCTTGACCAACTCGCCGCGAATGAAGAATTGGTTGACATCGCCCGCCAGCGCGCCCGCGCGATCGCCGAACAAATCCGCAACAACCACTGATTCGCGGGTGGCCAATATTACGCAGTTATCGAGGTACCAGGGTGTACTGGGAATTGACTTGACTCTGTCTCTGCAAAGCGGGAGCATATTGCCAGTGTCTGCGTGGCCCTTGGTGAGGGTTGCGCTCTCCGCTTCTTGAATGCCCCAAAAAGGGGGTGCGTTATGCGCCGCTCGGGTATCAGCCTTCTGCTCCTCAGTTTTGCAGCTCTTAGCTTGATTGGTGTCTCGCGACCCGCGCAGGCATCTGACATGAGCTACGCCCGCATTGTGCGCTTAAGCCTCGTAGCGGGCGACGTGCAGGTTACGCGCCCTGGCCGCTCTGTCTGGGAGCCTGGCGCACTGAACATGCCGATCACGCAGGGCA
>DASRQP010000021.1:0-5999 GCA_035696585.1 Candidatus Acidiferrales bacterium
ATTGAAGCGCGCATCATCACGGTAGCGGATGTTTACGACGCGCTCGTCAGCGATCGTCCCTACCGCAAAGCAATGTCTCCATTCGAAGCGCGCGATATTATCCTGAAGGGCGCCGGCAGCGATTTCGATCCGAAATGCGTCGCCGCGTTCGAGTCCGCCTTCCGCGGCGGCAGGATGGAAGTACCTGAAGTATTGGTCTAAATATCCCTAGAGTTGCGCCTCGCGCAGGAACCGCGCCGCCTCTTCGGGCGGCGTCGGGTTGATATAGAAACCAGTTCCCCACTCGAAACCAGCCACTCGCGTCAGCTTAGGCATCATTTCCACATGCCAGTGATAATGATCGTTGATTTCCTCGCCGATCGGCGACGTGTGGATCACGTAATTATACGCGGGACGATTTAGCACTGCGTCCAGTCGGCCCAGGAAATCGTGAAACAACTTCGCGAGGCTCGTGTAAACCGGACTCGCCTGGTTTTCGAATGACGAGTGGTGCTGGAGCGGCAGGATCCATGTCTCGAACGGAAAGCGCGGCGCGTATGGAGCCAACGCGATGAACTGGTCGTTGCTGAGAATCACGCGCGTTCCTGTTTCGATTTCCTGCCGGATCATGTCGCAGAAAATGCACCGTTCTTTCACGTCGTAGTATCGGCGCGAATTATCCACTTCCTCGCGAACGCGTTTCGGTACAATTGGCAGGGCGATTAATTGTGAATGCGTGTGCTCGAGCGACGCTCCCGCCGCTTCCCCGTGGTTCTTGAACAGCAAGATATATCGAAAGCGTTTGTCGTTTTTCAAATCCAGAACGCGATCGCGATACGCCCATAGCACTTCCTCGAGAGCTTTTTCCGGCAGCATCGCGAGTGTGCTTTGATGGTCCGGCGTCTCAATGATCACTTCATGCGCGCCGACTCCGTTCATGCGGTCGAACAATCCCTCGCCTTGCCGGTCGAGATTTCCTTCAATCCCAAGAGCCGGAAATTTATTCGGAACCACGCGCACGGTCCACCCGGGCGTGTCTTTTCCGCTTCCATTTCTTCCATAAGCCAGAATTTCCGGCGGCGTTTTCAGCTCATTGCCGGGACAGAACGGACAGAACGAGCTCCCCTTCATCTGCACGCTTTCGCGGACAAAATCGGACGGCCGCTTCCCGCGGTCGCTGGAGATAATCACCCATCGGCCTGTTATCGGATCCTTGCGTAGATCAGGCAATCTTTACTCCTTCTAACCAAGTGAATTTCAATTCTTTGCTGCAAAAGCATTCTTGTACAGACGAACGTCCGGCGCTCGTCCCGCACGGCTCTCAATCGCCACAAGGTCGAACCGCCAGGAAACGTCACGAGTGCGCCGCTCGGCCATGAATCGCTTTGCCATTCGTTCCAAATGCCTTCGCTTCTCGGCAGTTATGGCCTCTTCCGGTTGCCCCGGATGCTCTTCCGTCCCGGTTCGCGTTTTCACTTCTACAAAAGCCAGCACCGAACCGTCGTAGCCCACCAAATCGATTTCACCTTTATCGTCCGGAATTCGGTAATTCCGCGCTACGAAAACGTATCCGTGCCTTCGCAAATACCAATACGCGTATGTCTCGCCGTGAATTCCAGTCCGGCGCGCCGCCTCTTTCGACGGCTCTTCATCGCGCGATTCAGCCAGCCCATGGCGGGCCGCCAAGCGCACACAGCCAAAAATCGCTCGCGAAATCAACGGCACGCTCTTATTTTATAACCTCCAATTCGAATTCCATCACTTTTCCGCGAACCACGTAACACAAATAGAATTCCCAGAATCGCCGGAAACGCACTGAGTGGTTGACCAGAAACTCGAATCCCAGATACCTCCAGAGCTGCAACAACCGCACGCGAAGCCGCCGCTGCCGCAAACGAACCCGGGAATACCAGTGATCGTGGCCGTGAATTCCCTCGGGATAAAAATACCGGAACGAAAAACTATTCAAATGCCACTTGTGAGTCGGATCGCAAAAAGAACTGAAGTCCGTGTAATGCGGCGTGATCAGCACGATGATCCCGCCCGCGCGCGTCACGCGGTGGAATTCCTCGACCGTGCGAATAATATTGTCGACGTGCTCGATCAGATGCGTCGCCCGGACTTCGTCGAACGCGTTGTCGCGAAACGGCAGCGAACCTTCATCCAAATGGCAAAGGACATCGGCCGCAGTGTCCGGGTTCATATCAATGCCAATCGCGCCGGGATATTTTTGCTGCCCGCAGCCGACATCCAAAATACGAGGCAATCGCCCTCCGACAAGATTCGCTAACGCGACCGCTGCACTTCCTCGATACACTGCCCAAGCGTACGAACAGCATATTCCGCCTGCTCTTCGTCAATGAGAAGCGGTGGCGCCAGCCGGATTGAATTTTCGCCCGCGCCGAGGATCAACAGCCCTTTGTAAAACGCCCGGTCCACGATTTTATTGCGCAAGTCGGGCGCCTTTTCCTTTGTGTTTTGATCGCGCACAATTTCGACTCCAATCATCAACCCCTTGCCACGAACATCTCCGACAATGGGATAGCGCTCACTCCAATCGGCCAGCCGCTCCATTATGAACTCACCCATATTCATCGCGTTCGCCATGTATTTCCGTTCCACCAAGCCAATCGTCGCGAGCGATGCAGCCACGCAAATCGGATTGCCTCCAAACGTCGAGGCGTGCGCCCCTGGCGGCCAGTTCATGATACTCGCGCGAGCAATCGTCGCGCACAACGGCATGCCCGACGCGATTCCCTTGGCTACGCAAACAATATCCGGATCGATTCCCGCGTGATCCGACGCCCACCACTTCCCCGTTCGCCCCATGCCGCATTGCACTTCGTCGGCGACAAGAAGAATCCCGTGCTTGCGGCAAATTCTCTGCAACTCCCGCAGAAACGCGGCCGGCGCCGAGATGTATCCGCCTTCGCCTTGAATCGGCTCCACAAAAATCGCCGCCACATCGGCGGGATCCGTCAGCCGGTGAAAAACTTGGTCCTCGAGGAATTCCAGACACTGTTCGGTGGAAGACTCCTCGCTCTGGCCGGGGTCGCGATACGGATTCGGATACGGAATGTGCGCTACGCCGCCGAGCAGCGGCCCGAATCCCTTGCGCTGAACGGATTTGCTTGCGGTCAGCGACAGCGAGCCCATCGTGCGCCCGTGAAAGCATCCATAAAACGCGATGAACTTGTCACGCTTGGTGTGATATCGCGCCAGCTTCATAGCCGCTTCGATTGCTTCGGTACCGGAATTGCCGAAGTAAACGCGCTTGGCGTCTTTACCGGGCGCGATGGACGCCAGCTTCTCCGCCAACTCCACCATGTTCTCGTAATAAAAATCCGTGCCCGACATGTGAATCAGTTGCGCAGCCTGCTTCTGAATCGCGGCGACAACAGTGGGATGGCAATGGCCCGTCGCGACCACCGCGATTCCCGCGGCGAAGTCCAGAAAACGATTGCCGTCCACGTCTTCGATCACCGCTCCGCGTCCCCGCTTTGCGACCAGCGGATAGCTGCGCGTATACGATGACGAAACAAATTTCGCATCTCTTCCAACGAGCTTCCTGGCCTTCGGCCCCGGAAGCTTCGTCGTCAAGCGAGGCAATCTCCAACCCGTAGCTTTTCTCATTTCTTCCTCCTGAATTTGGATTTCTTTGCGTCGCCCGCGGAATTCATCGGCGACGCCGTGCAAATGGAGGAAGGGTTGTTAGTCAACGCCAAACAGGCTGGGCCTCTGGCGGGAAGGCACACTGTGCCACGAGGTCGGATTTTCGAATTGCAGTTTCACTTTTTTTTCCAACGGATCCCGCCTTCGCGGGTATCTTCGAGAAGAATACCACGTTCCGCCAGTTCTTGGCGGATCTCGTCCGCGCGCTTGAAGTTTCGCTCCTTGCGCGCCCGCTGGCGCTCGGCAACCAGGGCGTCGATTTCCGCCGCGTCCATTTCCGGCGCGCCCGATTCAAACCCTAGCGCGCGAACCTTCGCCGCGTCGTTATCCTCAATCACCGCGAAAATCGCATCGAATTTCTTCATCGCTGCCAGCACATGCGGCGCATCCTGCTGGTGGAATTCGCAACGGTCGATGGCTGTGTTCACATCGCGCACCAGATCGAATATCGCTGCGAGCGCGACGGCAGTATTCAAATCATCCGCAAGGCCCGCCTCGAAATCCGCTTCCGCTTTTTGTGCTTGCGCAGCCATCCCCGGATTCGCGCCCGCCGGAAACTTCCCTTCCTTGATTCGCGCCACGAAATTTCGCAGCCGTTCCACCGAGCTGGCCGCTTGCTGGATGCTCTCTCCCGTAAAATTAAGCTGCCGCCGGTAAGGCACGGAAGCAAGCATGTAGCGAATCGTCGACGGTTTGTGGCCCTTCTTCAACAAATCGCGCAGCGTGTAGAAATTCCCCAGTGACTTCGACATCTTCTCGCCATCGATAATCAAATGCTCCGCGTGCAGCCAATACTTCACAAACGGATGGCCGGTCACGCCTTCGCTCTGCGCAATTTCGTTTTCGTGATGCGGAAATGTCAAATCCACTCCGCCCGTATGAATGTCCAGCGTCTCACCCAGATATTTCATCGCCATCGCCGAGCATTCAATGTGCCAGCCCGGACGCCCTGGCCCGATGCGCGTGTCCCAGAAATGCTCGCCCGGCTTCGGCGATTTCCACAAAGCGAAATCCCGCGCATCGGCTTTCTCGTAGCGATCCACTTCCACGCGCGCGCCGGCTTGAATTCCGCTTAAATCCACTTTCGAGAGCTTGCCGTAATCCGGAAATTTCGCGATGCGGTAGTAGATTGACCCGTCGCTTCGATACGTCATCCCCTTCGCGTCGAGCTTCTCGATCAGCGTGACCATGTCGTCGATATGATCCGTCGCGCGAATCAGATGCTCCGGCGTTTCCAGGCTCAGCGCGGCCATATCTTCCTTAAACGCCTGAATGTATTTCGCCGTGTAATCGAAAATGCTGATGCCCTTTTCCGCAGCATTTTGAATAATCCGGTCGTCCACGTCGGTCAAATTCATCACATGGTTCATGCGAAAGCCGCGGGAGCGCAGAAATCGTCGCAAAATATCCTGAAACACGAACGTCCGGTAATTTCCGATGTGCGCATAGTCGTATACGGTCGGCCCGCACGTGTACATGCGGACTTCGCCAGGATGCAGCGGCGCGAAAACTTCTTTGCGGTTGCTCAGCGTATTTTCGAGCAGGATTTCGCTCATCCCGGCGCTCTTCTCCATCTTCTGCACAGTGCGTGATTCGCTCATCAGGTTCTGCGTCGCCCTTCGCGAAAAAATCTCTGTTCTGTGAACTGGCCATTCTAGCCGAGCCTCTGACGGCTGGCAAACGGGGCGGGAATGCTGTAGCGACTCAGTTTCCGGTTACCGCTGCGGGCTCTATTAAGAGTGAGGACGGCCCCGCAAAATCCACTTTTTGCAGGAACGGAAGACAAACTCAGATGCCAAGGCCGACAACACAAGGCTAACTAGCAAGGTGCCGATCTCCCACCAACCCATCGGCCTCTTGGAAGCAGGGCCAATAGGAAACAAATCCCATGGCACATGCACAATGAAAACTCCTGTCAACATTAGAATGAATAGGATAATGAAGAAACAAATCGCTCCAACGCCGAGGGCGAGGAACAGTGCGCCGCGAACTGCGCGTTCATGCCGAGAAGACATTTTGACGGCATTTTATCACGCCACGACCTACGCCCGAATCCCGTGACGGGTCTCTCGATAATTATGTGCAAACCGCAAATGGCGGTGTAGTCAGCGGATTCTCGCCGCTCGCGATTATGCGTCCATCCGTTCGACCCATTGAGCGCGCCATGCGGGGGCCACGAATGGATCCGCAAAGTACTGTGTTTCCCGCGCAACCTTGCCGTCCCTGAACTCCATGATGCTCACGGTGTAGGACGGCTTGCCGTCATATGTCAGGATGAATTCGGTGATCCAAAGATCACCGCCGCCAACGATTCGTCGGACAGCAAACCGCTTTTTGCTCGGCTGACT
>DASRQP010000022.1:0-4394 GCA_035696585.1 Candidatus Acidiferrales bacterium
AAAATCACGGAACGCGCACCCTCCGAAAATGTTGTCGCCGAAATTCGCGGCAGCGAGAAACCTGACGAATTTGTAGTTCTCGGTGCGCACCTCGATTCGTGGGAACTGGGCACGGGAGCGCTCGACGACGGCTGCAACGCAGCGATGGTGATTGACGCCGCGCGCGCGATTCGCGCCACGGGCTCAATTCCAAAACACTCGATTCGCTTCGTGCTTTTTACGGGAGAAGAGCAGGGCATGCTGGGCTCTTGGGCGTATGCGCTGGCGCATCGCAACGAGCTCGACCATATGGATGCGGCAATTATTTTCGATTCCGGCGACGGCAAGGTTACCGGTTATTCTCTCGGCGGCCGAAAGGATATCGCCGCGAACGTTAAGCAAGCCCTCAGACCGCTCGCATCACTCGGCCCATTTGAAAATACTTTCGACTCTGACATGGGCACGGACAATCTCGATTTCCTCCTCGAGGGCGTCCCCACTCTAGTCGCCAATCAGGAGCCCGACGACTACATGGTGAACTATCACGCGGCTTCCGATACGTATGACAAAGTCGATTTCGCGCAACTCAAACGCAATGAGGCTATCGCTGCCGTCACTGCGTACGCTATAGCCGATCTGCCCGAAAAGCTCGGCCCTCGTCAAACGCGAAAGCAGATCGAACACCTGATGAAAAGCAGCGGCCTCGAAAAAGAAATGAAGGAAACCGGTTTCTGGCCTCTATGGACGGATGGAAAGCGCGGCCGCCAACCGTAAGCGCTATGCGTTGATCACCGCATGCCTGATTTGGTATTCCACAGCTACGTCTTATCCGTGCGTCGCCATATGCGGGCTATAATGTTGCGGAATGGTTTCCTCTCATCCGAGCACGCATTCTTCTGCCGCCAAGCCTGTCCGCATATTGGCGATTGACTATGGCCGGCGGCGCATCGGCCTGGCCGTCTCTGATGAACTCGGAATCACGGCGATGCCAGTTGCCACGCTGGAAAGAAAAAATCGTCAGGAAGATGTCCGCCGCCTTCGCGAAATCGCGCGCAAATACAAGATCACTCTCATCATCGTTGGTTCGCCTTTGCATCTTGCCGGGCACGCCGGCGAAATGGCTCAGGAAGCTGCCCGTTTTGCTTCGCGCATCAAGAAGGAACTCGGCTTGCCCGTCGAGCTGAGAGATGAAAGACTGACAAGTTGGGAAGCGGAGCAAACGTTGAAAGAAAGTGCCGGACGTCAGTCCAAAAAAACGCATCTCGATTCGGTTGCTGCCGCAATCCTTTTGCGTGACTTCCTCGACGGCAACCATGGCCGCGAATCCGCACTCGAGCTAAAGCCTGCTCTGAAAAAGGACGAGAAATAACTCCCAATGCGCCGCCTTGCAATCGCGCTTCTGATTCTGATTCTGCTGGCAGGCGCATTCGGCGCCTGGCTTCGAAGCGAGCTCACGCGCCCCTACCGAGGATATTCGCAGGCGCAGATTTTCGTCGATATTCCTCGCGGAACCCCGCGCTGGAAAATCGTCGACCTCCTGCAGCAGAATGGAGTGATTCACAGCCGCGTGGCATTCATCGCTCTCAGTCTTCACCATCGGCGGCGCGTACTGCAAGCGGGCGAGTATCTTTTCAACCAACCCATGACGCCGCGGCAGGTGTTCGACCAAATTGCCGGCGGCCACATTTTTGTGCACGTTGTTGCGATACCCGAAGGCTGGACCATGTTTGACATTGCCAACGAACTGGCTCGCCAGGGGTTGACTACCAAGGAGGATTTTCTGCGAGTCGCGCGGGATCCTTCACTGGTGCGAGACATCGCGCCGCGCGCACTCAGCCTCGAAGGATTTTTGTTTCCCTCCACCTACCAATTTTCGCGCAACGCCACCCCAAAGGAAATCGCAGAGACCATGGTGCGCCAATTCCGCGACGAATGGAGCAAGCTCCAGCCAATTGCTCCTCCGCCAGCCACGCCAGATCCAATCGCGACGCGCCATTCAGTCCGACAAGCCGCCGGTTCCGTGGTCCCGCCTCTTTCTCCCGAACAGCTTGTCACTTTGGCGTCGCTCGTCGAGCGCGAAACGCCGCAGCCCAGTGAGCGGCCAGTGGTCGCGAGCGTTTTTTATAATCGTTTAAAGCTGGGCGTGCCCCTGCAATGCGATCCCACGGTTCAATACGCGCTCGATCTTGCAGGCAAGCCCACGCCCAAAGTAACTCCCGAGGATCTCCACGTCGCTTCGCCTTACAATACATACTTGCACCGCGGCCTTCCCCCCGGGCCCATCGCAAATCCGGGAGACGCATCCCTGAGTGCCGTCGTCAGTCCCGCTTACACGCATTATCTCTATTTCGTCGCCAACGATACCGGCGGACATTTCTTCGCCAGTACTCTCGAAGAACATAATCGCAATGTGGCGCGTTATCGCCGCCTGCTTCAGGGTCTGCCCGCCGAACCGCCACCACCGCCGCGCAAGAAATCTGCGCCCAAACGCGGTGCAAGTCACAAACGCAGCTTGAAGAGGAAACCGGGGAGCCACCGATGACCCAGACGAAGGCGACACCAACCAAGTCGCCCGCAAAAAAGGAAATGATTCTGAGCGCGGCGCGCGAGCTGAAAGCAGTGACGTACACTCCGGCGGAAATCGAGCAGATTCGCCGCAGGCTGATCGCCGACAAGGGCGAGCACGGAAAGACTTCCGCCGAGTATATTGCCACCGTCCTCGCGGAGGCGGGAATGCGCGTGGTGCTCTCCGCGCGCAGCGACACGCAAGGCCGCTACGAGGAAGAATTTCGCGACTTGCTGCATTTCTCCACTCTTGAAGACGCGGAAATGTGCCTCGTGCGCCTCGACGAGCTACTGCGAAAATTTGGCACCGAAGGCGAGCGCGAAGCGGAAGCGCGCGTTTTGGAAGTTGCACGTCTCGGCCGGCGTCGCGCCGAAATGATCGCGCGCAATCACAAAGTGGACGCGGCGAAGCGCGGAGAAAAAGAAGAAGTCGCGCGCTGGTTCGCGGTTTGGCTCGAGCAACCCGACGCATTTTTCGACTGGCTCGAGATTCGCAAGCAGTCGCCGGAATTTCAGCAGCGTTTTCCTCAGCGCGACGCGGACGACATTGCGGGTGGCGTCCCCGACGCTGAAATTGAATAGCGGAGTGCATCGTGATCGTTCTCGAAGCCGAGCCTTTGGACCTCGGCCCGGACGTTAAGGCGGTAGGTGTCGAACTGGTCCAAATCGAAGGCCCTGACCGCGAACCTCTGCGCGGGCATGAGGCGGCGCAAATCTGGAGCCGCGTGCTCCCGGCGATTGCTGGCGCGCAGAAATGGTCGCTCGATTTTTTCAGCCACCTCGAGCCGCTCCGCGAATTCTGCGAAGCCCACAAAATCGCCTATCGCGAAGCCTCAAAACGGGCGATTGTCCTCTCTTCGATGACTCCCGAAGCGCTCGCCCCGCTCCTCGAACGATTTGAACGCGAAACCTTTGGCATGCGCGCGGGCGGCTCGGTCGAAACAGGAGATCCCGCTCTGGAAAATGAGCTGTCGCGCCGGGGCGTCGACGCTTACCACGCGGCTTACTCCTCATATTTTTTCTGCGCCGTCTGTGACCTCGAAAATGGCTCCGTCGTGGTTTTGAGCAATCAGCTTTGGGCCAGCGAGATCGTCCGTCGCTCCCGTCCAGTTCTCGCCAACTTGAAGGTGGAAGTCCGCGTCGCAGCCTGAGATATCCCGCATCATACTTGTAATCAGTTGGATGCAACCCATCCGCCGGCCCTTATCTGAATGAGCAACCAGTACCCCGGTACCATTTCCAATAGGCCGAGCGGACGCGCACCATATAAACAGAGATTCCGAGGTCCGGATGCCCAGTTCTAGCGACACCTTGAGCCCCGTTACGGGGACCTTCGTTCATAGCTTGAACCTGCTGTTGAAGTTCGCTCGTCTCTACGGTTTGCACCACGCCCGCACCACAGCCCAGATGGAATATGCCTGGAACGATTTGTACGCTGCGCTCGACGCGGCCGGCCCTGCCGGTGTTCTTCTGGGAGTCTCTGGAACAGAGCTTCTAATCGACGGCGTTCTGGTCGAATCCACCGCCACCGAACATAGCCTCGCGCAATTGCTCACCAAGGCGAATATTGGCAGTATTGGCTTCACGCCAGGCCTCAGCCGTGGTTCGTTTTCGCTTTTCGTGAAAACGTTCTCGGCGGCGGCGCTCAAGCCGTCGCATCTTGCCAAACGCCTTAAATCTGCGCTGGGCGACGGTCCCGAGTCCGGCATTCGCGTCAATCAGCTTCGCTTCATCGCTCGCGAAGCCGAACTCCCTGCGTCTGTCGTCGCCGCTCGCATTTCCGGCAATCACGCGGAAGATTCGCACGACTGGCTGCATGATTCCGGAAAACTCGTCGAACTGATTGCCGC
>DASRQP010000023.1:0-6941 GCA_035696585.1 Candidatus Acidiferrales bacterium
TTTGGATTACGATCTGCCGCTGGAGCGCATCGCGCAATGGCCACTCGAGGAGCGCGACGCTTCGCGAATGCTGCTGCTCGACCGGCGTTCCGGCGCTTGGGAGGACCGGCAGTTCCGAGAGTTTCCCGACATTCTCCGCGGGGACGAATTGATCGTCATCAATAATGCTCGCGTGCTTCCTGCGCGCCTCTGGGGACATCGCAAAGGCGTGCGCGCGCAGCCGATTGGGAAGAACAGCCCAATTCGCACCGAGCACTTAAGCGCGGCGGTGGAGGTCCTTTTGCTGCGGGCGTGTGGAGAGGACGAGTGGGAAGCGCTCGTGCGTCCCGGCCGGAAAATTCCGGTCGGCGAGACGATTGTTTTCGGCGACGGCGAACTGCAAGCTGAAGTTGTCGGCCGGGCGGCCTTCGGGTTGAGGCGTTTGAAATTCGCATGCCCAGACGGGAAGAGGGTAGCCGAGACGATCGAACGGCTGGGGCATATTCCGCTTCCTCCGTACATCAAACGCGAGGACTCGCCAATCGATCGCGAGCGTTATCAGACTGTTTTTGCGCGGAGCGGCACGGCTGTGGCCGCCCCGACCGCAGGTTTGCACTTTACTCCGGAGATTCTTGCGCGTGTTCGGCAGCGCGGGTTGGAAGTTGCCGAAATCACGCTCGATGTGGGCTTAGGGACATTTGAGCCTGTGCGCACGGAGCGCCTCGAGGACCATCACATCCATACTGAGTCGTACGAAATTCCGGCGAACACGGCGGAAGCCATCACGCGGGCCCATGCCGAACGCAGACCTGTGCTCGCCGTGGGCACAACCGTGGTTCGCGCGCTCGAAGACGCTGCGGAGAAAGTTGCAACCACCCACGGGACGAAGCAGGGCGCGGACATCGGCGTGGAGGGAAACGAAAAGTTGAGCATCGCCGCGGGCCGCGCCGAAGCCCGGATTTTTCTGTTTCCCGGCAAGCCATTTCGCGTCGTCGACCAATTGCTCACAAATTTTCATTTGCCGCGCTCGAGCCTGCTCGCTTTGGTTACAGGGTTTGCAGGGCGCGAAAATATACTGCGAGCCTACCGGCACGCGGTGGAGACAGAGTATCGCTTTTATAGTTATGGCGACTGCATGTGGATTCGATAGTTGAGCAGCCGGAATCCCGTTGGCGATGATCCGGTTGGTGCAAGGTGCAAAGGCATCGTCTATAATCCCTGCGTCATTCGGGAGCGTCGCGAGCGGATGCGTTTTCTGATTCTCAGCGATATTCACGCAAATCTGACGGCGCTCGAAGCCTCATTGGCCGCGTCGAAAGGAAAATGGGACAAAGCCGTGTGCCTTGGCGATATCGTGGGTTACGGTCCTGATCCCAATGAAGTAGTTGACAGGATACGCGAAGTGGCTACGGTGACGATTCGCGGCAATCACGACAAGGTCGCCTGCGGCCTCACCAGCGCCGATGATTTCAATCCGATTGCGCGCGCCGCTGTCCTGTGGACACGCGAGCAACTTCGTCCCGAAAATCGCGAGTACATTGAGAAACTTCCGGTCGGCCCCGTTTCAATCGACGGCTTTTCGCTGGTTCATGGCGCGTTGCGTGATGAAGATGAATATGTCGTTGCGCCGGCCCAGGCGCTCGATTCTTTGCTCGAAGCGCCGTCGCCGCTCACTTTTTTCGGTCACACGCATTTGCAGGGCGGATTTTCGCTTGGGGAAGACAATTCAATTCATGCACTGCGTTTCAAACCGGCCGATGGCGAGGCATTTGCGAAGCTGGAATTGAAAAAAGGAACGAGCTATCTGTTGAATCCCGGTTCCGTCGGCCAGCCGCGCGACGGCGATCCGCGCGCTGGATTCGCGATCGCGGATGTGGAGCGGCGCGAAGTCGAATTCTGGCGCGTGCCCTATGAAGTGGAATCCGTGCAGAAGCGGATGGAGAAGGCGGGGCTGCCCGAGCAGCTGATTTTGAGGCTTTCTTTCGGCCGCTAGAGCGATTTTTTCCCCGCAGATTTGCTCGTTTGACGGAGAGGATTCGTTGGAACAGGAAGACAAAAGCCGGCTTGGCGTTTCCTTCGCAGTGGGACTTGTCGTCGTTCTGCTGATCTTCGGCGGCTTCTATTTTGCCATGCGTTTTTCGAGCCAGTCGAAACCAGTGGCGGAGCAGCCGCTCGCCTTCGGCGCCACGGAACAGGCGTATGTCGCGAACACTGTTTTCGAAAACCTCGAAATGTCGGCCTTCGAGAACATGCTGCACCAGAAAGTGACGTACTTGAATGGCGACATCTCGAATAAAGGGACGCGGACGATTCGCGCCGCCGACGTCACGATTGAGTTCTACAATCCCGCGCACAAAGTCGTGCTGCACGAAACACGGCGGATCGTCGGCAACGGCACGCGGCCGCTGGAAAGCGGCGAAACGCGCGATTTCCAGATTGGATTTGAGACGCTGCCCGATGGCTGGGATCACAAATTTCCGGCAATCCATCTGACCGGTCTCGATCTCGAATAATCGTTAATACTCATTGCGCTCGCGCGATGTGAATTTTTTCCGCCTCTTCCATGGATGAGTGGAGCAATCTCGAGCAAGCCATTGAGCACCTCGCCGCTTCCGGCGCCGTCGAAGTTCACGAAGATGGCGAATGGCTCGCGGGCCTCGACGGTTTCCGCAGCGAAGTCCGCCGCAAGGGCAAGCAGGCGCTGATCCATCTCTGGTCTTCGGAAAGCAACCTGGTCCGCACAATCACGCGCATTTCTGCGTGCGAGCCGGCCCGCATTCAACTCGAAGTCCAGCGCTTCGGCCGCGCCAAGCCCGGCCGCCTGGAATTTCTGAGCACGACGACTCGGCGTCCCGCGGCGCGCATTGGACGCGAGCAATTCCGCGAACGCTTCGCCCGCATGCTTGCGGAGCAATTTCCCGATGCGCGCATCGAGTCGCTGACGACAGCCGCCGATCTGAAACGCTCGTTCTCCGCGCTGTACACACGCGGAGTGATGACGGAGGGCCGGTCTTCCTGGGCAGTGATGGGCGCGGGACCCGCCGAAAGCGCGGCGGCATTCGAAGGAATTCTGAGTTTCGGGCTGTTGTGGCTGGATTGGACGCGCCAGCGGGCCGAACGCCGCGTCATCGAAGGCTTGCGATTATTTTTGCCCGAAGGGCAGAGCCGCGTAACGCTCGAGCGCGCGCACGCGCTGCGTTCCGGCGTGGGACTGGAGGTCTACGAATTCAGCGAGCGGGATTGGCACGTTCGACTGAAGGAAGCGTCCGGCCACGGCAACGTGGAAAGCTGGCTGACGCCTCGCAAGGAAATCGAACTCACGCTCGCCGCAGCACGGGACGCGATCGACAGCATTCGTTCGTTACTCTCAGACGAGCCTGAAGCCATTGAGACGTCCGTTCCGCCGGCCACTCGCGAGGTTTCTTTTCGCTTTCGCGGCCTCGAATTTGCCCGCTGGATTGACGGCCGCATCCACTTTGGCTTGGGTGACGATCGCCGTCTTCTCCCGAGCGGTGATTTCAAACACTTGAAGGCTCTCCTGCGGAACCTTTCGCTCAAGCGCAGCTCACTCGCCGGTGACACGCACGATCCGCTCTATCGTGGAGCGCCCGAGCGCTGGCTGGAATCGGTGATTCGCGCGGATCCTACGAGGCTCGATGCGCGTCTTGATCCGCGGTATTTTTATTCGCAAGTCCCAGCGCTTGCAGCGGGCGAGCGCGGCGTGATTGATTTGCTCGGCGTGACGCGCCAAGGACGCCTGGTCGTCATCGAGCTGAAGGCGTCTGAAGATTTGCACCTGCCGCTGCAAGCTGTCGATTATTGGCTGCGCGTTCGCCGCCATCTTGTCGAAGGAGATTTTCAGAATTATGGCTATTTCCCGGGAGTCGAGTTTCAGCCCCATCCTCCGCTTGTGTGGCTGGTTGCTCCCGGTCTGCGCTTTCATCCTGCCAACGAAGTCCTTGCGCGTTACCTTGTGCCCGATTTGCAAGTGAGCCGCATCGGTCTGAGTGAAAATTGGCGTCGCGGTATCCGTGTTGTTTTCCGGCAATAGCTTTTTTCGAAGTTGTGAGAGCAAAAAATTAGGGAAGCGCCTTAGGTTGCCCTAAGCCACTTCCCGGGGTGTGTCCTAGAAGTGAATTACTTGAATAGATGCTGATTTTTTCGAAAGGTTGCTCAAAAAAGGAGAAGTCCGTACACGCATTGTCGGGAGAAATCTGTACGCGTCACGTAATATCAAACGAAATTCTTAGTAGAAAAGGTACTTACGCCACTTCTCGTCTTTATGCCCGATAAGGCGCATGAGTTGCCGGGAAGTATGCAAAGTGAACGGACGCGGCCGGCGCGCCAGAGTCAAACCCGCCTCTTCCGGCGTGCGGTCGCCCTTGCGGTTGTTGCACTGGTAGCAGCAAGCCACCAAATTCTCCCAGGATGAGCGCCCTCCCCGTGAACGGGGCATGACGTGATCCAGGGTCAAATCGGAGGCGGACAGCATCTGGCCGCAAAACTGGCAGGTGTTGCGGTCGCGCAGAAGAATGTTCTTTCGCGAAAGCGCGCGGCTCTGCTGCGGAATATGCCGATAGCTAAGGAGCCGAATTACGGAAGGCACGGAAACGGACTTGCTGGTCGAATGAACTTCAGCGGACTGCGTTTCCTCGGCCTGGGCAACGCCCTTGAGCATCAATACCAACGCGCGCCGTACGGCTGTCACGTTGATGGGCTCGAATGTTGCGTTAAGGACCAGCACAGGGGCCTGCATCAGCGCTGGTCGCCGCGGGGCTGCGTCTTTGTTCGTTAACGCGCTTGCGGCGTGGCTCGCCGAGATCGAAATATTCGGCCGAGGCCGGAGCACGTTCTTCGATTTGGAGCGGTAGTCCATTTTCAGTTCGAACTTTCTCTCGCTTCCGATACTTTAGATGCTCCCGACGGGCGTCTGGTTCTTGTTTAATTCGGCGGGCCTGCCGGAGAAGGCACTGCCCCGCGAAAGGACCCTCGCGACGGTAATTCCAGCCACGCTTTTCGCGCCCGCCTGCTTCAAAGCTCGTGCGCACGCGTCAAGAGTCGCGCCAGTCGTAAATACATCATCTATCAGCAAGACGCGGAGGTTGTCAACTCGCGTGCCTTTTCGAATTTCGTAAGCGCCACGCACGGTCTGCCAACGCTCGCGCCGCGAGAGCAGCAGTCGCGGCGGACGCGGTTTCGTCCTCACCAGCAGGTACGCGCCGAGGGGCAATTTCAGTTTTCGGGCCAGTGGACGTGCTATCAGTTCTGCCTGATTGTATCCGCGCTCGCGCTGGCGCGCGGGATGGAGGGGAACGGGGACTGCAACATCCGCCGCGAACAATTCCGGCTCGTCACGGACTTTTTTCTCCAGTCGGGCTGCGAACCAGGCTCCAAGCCGCGTCAATTTGTCGTATTTCAACAACCCGATGGCGCGCGACATTTGATCGTTGTATTCGCCGTAGCTCCGCGCGCTGTCGAAACCGTAGGTGTTTCGCCGGCACGCGAAACACAAGGGCACGGCCGCGTCGGCCGCAATTTCCGACAGGAACGGGCGTCCGCATGTGGCGCAGCAGGGTCCCTGGAAGGGTGCGAGCGAGGCGAGACACCCGTTGCAAATGGGCAGCAGACTGGCATTCGTCAGCACGCTGTCACAAATTCGGCATGGCGCCGGGAACAGCACCGACGTAAAGGCTTCGAGCGTTTCGCGGAAAATCACAATGCCTATTTACCGACAAGGAAAGGCTCAAACCTATACTATT
This sequence comes from Candidatus Acidiferrales bacterium, assembly GCA_035696585.1. Classification (GTDB taxonomy): domain Bacteria; phylum Acidobacteriota; class Terriglobia; order Acidiferrales; family UBA7541; genus DAHUXN01. The sequence continues at coordinate 5,739 of DASRQP010000023.1, forward strand.
TTGAAGTTGGTGGGAAGGAGGAAGACGGTTACGAAACTGGGTTTGCTCGCGATTCGTTGGCGCAAAGCGATTGTTCACGCCAACGAGCAGGGATCGTGTCGAATCTGGAAATCAAAACGAAGGCGCAGCGGTTACAGCAGCCCTTGTTCCTGCTTTTCCTGGCAGACGAGGCAGTAGCGAGTCCACGGCACGGCTTCCAGGCGCTTCTGCTGAAGTTCCGTTTGGCATTGAGTGCACATTCCAAAAGTTCCCGCACGAATGCGAGCCATGGCGTCGTCGACCAGCTGCAGCAGCGCACGGTCATTGTGCGTCTGGCCGAAGAGGAATTCCTTTGTGTAGGAGTTCGCGGCCTTATCGGCAAGATCCACCGTGGGATCCTCATCCGCCTCGCGGCCTTCCTGTCCAGTTCGCGCGATAGTGTTAAGCAGTTCTTCGCGGCGTGTTTGCAGCTTTTTCTTGTAGTAATCCAGGCGCTTCTTGTCCACAGTTCGGGCCCTCAGAGAGCTATTTGCCCTCGACTAAATCAAGCGATTGTACTGGCGTTCTTCCGTCGTGTCAAATTCCATGCCGCTCTGCGTACATGGGCGTTCCTTTGATGACGCGATGTTAGAAACGGTTGCGCTTCCGCTTTTATCGCGTCGCTGGCTGCGCGCACGGCGGGCGAAGACATGACGGCAAACGCGCCGGTAGCTCCGTTTCAGATGCGAACCTCCGAGAGACTCGCATTTTATCTCTGGCTTTTGCCTTGCGCGTCTGCGTGGTTGCGGCGGTTCGACGCGGCTGATAGAATCGACAATTTGCGCGGGTCGAACATGCGGCGCTGTGCCCCGCAGGTTTCGAGCATCCCTTCTCACTAAAATAGCGCGCGCGGGCTTGATGCCCCCAGGAGGATGAGTTTGGCCAAATACGATTTAGCCATCATAGGAAGCGGGCCGGGCGGCTACGTGGCGGCGATTCGCGCCGGGCAGTGGGGCTTGAAGACCGTGTGCATCGAGAAAGATCCGTTCCTGGGCGGAACGTGTCTGCACGTCGGCTGCATTCCCACGAAAGTCCTGCTGCACCACGCGGAGATTTACGACAACTTCAAGCGCGCGGCGGAATTTGGCTTCGAAGTCAAAGACGTGAAAGTGAATTGGCCTGCGATGATCGAGCGCAAGACGAAGATCGTTAACAAGCACGCCAAGGGTATCGAATTTCTGTTCA
>DASRQP010000024.1:0-18374 GCA_035696585.1 Candidatus Acidiferrales bacterium
TAAATTCCGGCTGCAACGCACCGAGTTCGCGGTTCTTGACGCGCTGCTCCATCGCTTCGATGCTCGCCGTCAGACGGCACACAACCGCCGTTGCAGCCGAGACGGCGCTGCGACAAAGTTCCAGCTCGGCGCGGTCTTCCATCGCGCGCGCCAGCAAAAGTCGCTTCACGCCGAGAGAAGCATAATTCTTGCACACACATTCAAGATTGCGGTACATCACCTCATCGTTGCCGGTTGCAGACGGAAGATGCGCAAGCCCAAGCGCGTCCAAGTCAATCGCGGCATGGACGACGCGGTGCAGCCCGAGGATGTCAGAAGCTTCGGCCAAAACACTTGATTTGCCGGCTCCCATCGTCCCCGTAATGATCAGCAATGATTCCGTTGTCGCTTACTCCGGTTCAATCATGCCACGGGTTCCAACCTCGCGCGATGGGAGCGCGGTCCAGCTGACCGCTCCAGAGTCTCCTCAAATTGCACTGGCGTGCGCGTTCGTTTACGATGGCACGTCATGTCATTCGCCGCTGCTGAAATGGGAGTCATGAAGTTCCGCATTAGCACCTTGATAACCACGTTCGTGTCGGTCGCATTTCTTGCCGGCTGCGGCGGCAGCGCTATTCATTCGCCCAACCAACCCGTCAGCCTGACCATCTCCGCCGCCATCAGCTTGAAAGGGCCTCTCGACGCCTTCGCGCAAAATTACAATCAACAGCATCCCGATGTTCGCGTCGTCTGCAACTACGGCGCTTCCGGCACGCTTCAACAACAAATCGAGCAGGGCGCTCCCGTCGACATTTTCATTTCCGCCGGCGAAAAACAAATGGACACGCTGCAAAGCGAAAACTTGCTCGCCCCCGGCACGCGCCGCGATCTAGTCGCCAATGAACTCGTGCTCATCGCACCCGCGAATTCCGCCGCGCTTAGCAATTTCAACGATCTCGCAAAATCCTCCGTCAAATCCATCGCCCTGGGCGAACCGCGCACCGTTCCCGCGGGCATGTACGCGCAGCAGACCCTCGACCATCTGCATTTGTTCTCCGCGCTCAAATCCAAGATTGTTTACGCCGCGAACGTCCGCCAAGTCCTGGCTTACGTCGAAACCGGCAACGCCAGCGCCGGACTCGTTTACTCGACCGACGCCCGCATGTCCACCCGCGTACGCGTCGTCGCCTCAGCGCCGCCCGATTCTCACGATCCCATCCTTTATCCGGTGGCGATGCTGAAAACCTCGAAATCTCCGGAAGCGACCCGCGCGCTTCTCGACGCTCTCGAATCCTCGCAGTCGCTCGTTCTCTTCGAAAAATACGGTTTCACTCCGTCGTCCGCCCCCGCCGCAGTACACTGATCGCCCATGCCTCTCGACCTTTCACCCATTTGGATTTCGCTCGAGACCAGCCTGACGGCCACCGCCATCACGCTCGTCATCGGAGTCGCCGCCGCCATCTGGCGCGCCAATCGTCGCGGCATCGGACCTGCGCTGCTCGACAGTATTTTCCTTTTGCCGCTCGTTCTGCCTCCCACCGTCGTCGGTTTTCTGCTGTTGCTGATTTTCGGCCGCAACGGCCCGCTCGGCCGCTTGCTTTTGCACTTCGGCGCCACCGTAGTTTTTTCCTGGCCCGCCACGGTCATCGCCGCCGCCGTCGTTTCGTTTCCGCTGATGTACTTGAGCGTTCGCGCCTCGCTCGAGCAAGTGGACGCGCATCTCCTTCAAGCCGCGCGCACTCTGGGCGCATCCGAGTGGCGCGTTTTTCGACGCGTCGCGCTGCCTCTCGCCTGGCCCGGCATCCTCGCGGGAACCATTCTCGCCTTCGCGCGCGCTCTCGGCGAATTCGGCGCCACTCTCATGCTCGCCGGCAGCATCCCCGGCAGAACGCAAACCATCCCCATCGCCATTTATTTCGCAGTCGAATCCAACGACCTGCGTCAGGCCGTCGCCTGGTCGCTCATCGACATTTTCATTTCTCTCGCCATGATCGCCGGCATGTATTACTGGACGCATCTGCAGAATCCCGCGCGCCCGCGGTGGAGCCCGCAGGGGAGAAAGACAAGCGAGTCGCGTCGCTGACATGGCTCTCGAAGTCCAATTCGAGAAACGCCTCGCCGCCTACAATCTGAATGTCGCATTTTCCTGCGACGCGGATCCTCTCGCCGTTCTCGGCCCATCCGGCGCCGGAAAAAGCATGACGCTTCGCTGTATCGCGGGCCTCGAACGCCCCGATCGCGGCCGCATCGTGCTCGATGGCCGCGTTCTTTTCGATTCCTCGCGCGGCATCAACATCCCCAGCCGCGAACGTCGCATCGGCCTGCTCTTTCAGCATTACGCGCTCTTTCCGCATTTGACCGTCGCCGAAAATATTTCCTTCGGCCTCCACGGCCTGCCCGCCACCGAACGTGGCGCGCGCGTAAAGCGGCAAATCGCGCAAGCGCATCTCGCGGGCTTCGAAAATCGCTCGCCGCGCGAACTCTCCGGCGGCGAACAGCAACGCGTTGCTCTCGCCCGCGCCCTCGCCATCGAACCGCAAGCCCTTCTCCTCGACGAGCCGCTTTCCGCCCTCGACACGCATCTGCGCAGCCAGATCGAGCGTCAGTTAATCGACACGCTCGCCGCCTTCCGCCGCCCTGCGCTTTTCGTTACCCACAACATGGAGGAGGCTTACCGCATCGCCACGAATCTCCTCGTGTTAACCAAAGGCCGCGTCGCCGCTCATGGCCCCAAGGAAGAAATTTTCCGCCATCCGCCAAGCTTGGAAGTCGCCCAGCTCACAGGCCTCAAGAATTTCTCGCGCGCCAAACAAATTTCAGCGGACACAATCGAAGCTCTCGACTGGAATTGCACTCTGCGCACTCATCAACCAATTGCAAGCGCGCCAAAATATCTCGGCATTCGCGCTCACTACGTCAATTTCCTCGAAGCCGCATCCTGCGTTTCCTCCGGCGCGAATGTTTTTCCCTGTTGGCTCGTCCGCTCCAGCGAAACGCCTTTCCGCATCACGCTGTATCTTCGCCTTCACAATCCGCCCGACGGCACCGGCGAGCATCATCTGCAAGCCGAAATGTTCAAGGGAAAATGGCTGCGCATGCGCGAGCATCCGCAACCCTGGCACATCCAACTTTCCCCCGAGTCCCTTATGACTTTTCCGGAGTAGGCGCTGCTGTCTCAAATGGCCTTTCAGGGGGTCGGAGCTTTAGTTTATCCTGAGGCACGAAGGGCTCCGATATTAGGTCGCTGTAAAGTCAGGGGTTTTGACCCCTGAGGCCCGACCTTAGCAGTTTGTTGAAGAACTCTACCCGTTGTCATTCCGAGGAGCAACTGCGACGAGGAATCTGCTTTTCGTTGTGTTTCTGTAGCTGCCCTTACAGCCCACCACACGAGTCGCTCTACTTGAAGTGTTTTGTGAATTTGATATTGATGCCGAAAATTCCGTTGATGTCCCGCAGCGCCACGATCGTGATGTCGCGGCGAATCGCGTAGTCCACTTCGATCACCTGCTGCTGATTCGAATTCGCGTTCGTGCTGTACGTGACGCTCAAATCATGCGTCACCTGTTTCTGGATCGTCACGCGCGCTGCCGTGCTTTGGTCCACGCCGTTCGTCGCCAGGCTGCTCGCCAGGAACGGGTCCACCCGGAAATTCGTCACTCCAAAAAGTTTCGCAATCGGCCCGCCCAGTTGGCTCGAAATGGCCTCCGACAATAGCGCCGTCGCTCCGAAGTTTTGCGTCTGCGTCGATGACGACGTCATGAATCCCGCTTCTTGCCCCGGCGTGCCCAGCGCCAACAAACTGATGATGTCGCTCGCCGCCAGTGGCGGATCGGACCGGTACGACAGCTGCATATTGCTCGCCTTGCCCGAAAAATCCAGCGTGATTTCATACGGGTTGATAGTCGTCGACGCTTCGATGTTCAAAATCGGATCGAAGTGAAATGGATCCGAAAAATTGATGTCTCCGCGGCTCAACCGGTACGTGTTCCCGCGAAACGCCATTTCGCCCGTCAGCAAATGGATGCTCCCCAGCACGACCGGGTGCTCCCACGTGCCGCGGACATGCACGCCGCCCTCCGCCGTGAAGTGCGCTCCCCCCCACTCAATGCGCGCTCCGGAGCTGGTGTTCGCGGTCACGTCAAATTGCAAATTCCGCAAATACGCGGACGTCGTCGCCGGGCCCGTCACTGTCGTCTGCGAAGACACCATCAGCCCCGCGAAATTCACATTCGGCGCAAACGTAATTCGCTGCACCGTCACATTTCCGGAAAGCAGTGCCGCATTCGTCGTCCCGCTGAACCGCAGATTCCCGCTCGTCAGCCAGCTCATCCCCTCCGGATAGCGTATCCGCACACGATCCGCCACCGCGTTTATTTCGTAGCGCACCGGCGCTTCGCCGTATCCGACCGAGCCCGAAATCGTCATTTTCCCGCCACCGGCCTCGGCCGCCAGATTGTCGAAAAGTAGCCGGTTGCGGTCGAAAACCATATCGCCATTCAAATTATTTATTCCCGCTGGAAAATCCCCGTAATGCGCGGACACATTCGTCAGCTTTGCTTGCCCCGTAATTTGAGGACTCGAAAACGTCCCCGCGATCACGGTATTCAACTGCGCCACTCCGCGCGCGTCCAGCTCAGGGAACAGAGCCGACACAAGCTGCAAATTGATCGATCCGTCGATATGCAAATTCAGCGCGCGGTCGCCCGAAAATCGCGCGTCCCCGGAAATTTGGAAATTCGTGTCCGGCCCTTTTAGCGTCGCTTGATCCACGTGGATTTGGCTCTTCCGGTAACTGAGCCGCACCGGTCCTTCGTTCTGCAATTTCACGTATTCGTAATCCAGACTGATGCGCGACAGGTTCGCCTGCATCACGATGGTGTTTGGCTCCCGCGCTTCCCCAGAAAACGTCAACTCGCCGTCGATGCTGCTGTGCCCCGTTAGCTGATTCAAATGCAAGCCCGCCGCGATGAACGGATCCATGTCCATATGGTCGACTTTCATTTGTCCGCTAATCGGATAATTTCCAGACAATCCCACGCGCAGTTCCCCGCCCAGTTTCCCCGGCGTCCTCACCGACTGCAATTTCAATTGCGCGCTTTGCCCGTCGGATTCCACGGTGCCCATAAAAGTATCCAGCACTTCGGAACCAAACTGGAGATTCGCCACTTGAATTGTCCCGTGAGCCTGCGGCGCCATCAGTGGCCCGCTTCCGCTCAGACTAAAGCTCAATTCGCCCCCAATCGGCATTGCTTTCGTTTGCAGAAACTGGAACTTAGCGAGAGAAATCGTTGTCCCTGTCACCTGAAATTGAATCGCGCGGCTCGAAGGTCGGTACAGCAGATTTCCCGTGACGCGGCCTGTATCGCGATCCAGTTCCGCATCTTCGATTCGAATTTCATCGTGCCGCAACCTTAATTTCCCCTTCGCTCGGTCCACATAAATTCCGTATGCCGTCAACTGTTCCAGTTGGAAATTCCCGTCGAGCACGGGATTCGACCGCGTCCCACTCCCCTGAAAATCCGCGGTCATCACCGCGCTGGCCGGATACGAAGTCCCGAACAGTCCCTGCAGATCGTCCGTCGATGCGTGATCGAAGTGCGCGTCCAGGCTCCAAGTATCGTCCTGCTTAAAACTCCACTTGCCATTCAGCTGCAAATGCAAATCCAGGTTTGACGTCGAGTGCCCGCGTTTCACAATCGCGTGCGAAAGCTGAAACTGGAACGGTGAATAAATCATCTGCGCCGTGATGTCGTCCCAGTAGAGCCGCCCGAAATGCGCGTCTCGCGCGTCGAAGCCCCCCGTGAACGTCGGGCCGCCCAGGGGCCCCGTCAATTCACCTTTCCAGTCAACAGCGCCCGTCACCGGCTCCGAATCTTTTTTAACGCCTCGCAAATCCGCGATGAAGTCCTCCCAATCCTCGAGTCTTGTTGTGTGAAAATCCGCGTTCAGCGCGGAATGTTTCGCCGCCAGCTTGCCGTCGACCACCAGCCGGCCATTTGGCGTCGTGATAATGCTCCCCTGCGTCAGAATCACGTCGCGCCGGTCCATCGAGTAATCGAAGCCGAGTTGCGCCGTCACAGGAAACTTACCGAATGCGGGTTTCGCGGAAGGAGTCCACGTCGTTGTGCCCTTCGTCGTCAAGTTCTTGAAGTCGTGGTTCCACGTCGTCACCGTGTTCACGCTCATGTCGCCGTCCCAATGCAAAGTGTTCACCGGCATCGAAGGATTGTTGACGGCATTGAGCACTTCCGCCAGGCTCGCGCCGTTCATCAGCGTCGCCGTGCGAAATTTCAGTCCGTGGAAATCCATGTCCAGCCGCCCCTTCAACCCGCCGCCGAACGCCTTCGCTTCGAAAACCGGCATCGTCAAACGATTGTTCGCCACCTCCAAGTCGCCCCAACTCTCCATTCCGCCCTCGTGAAACCACTGGAACTTCAACCGTATCCCTTGCGCCAGATAGTGGCCTTCCATGCGAAGTTTCGTCGCCGCGTAACTTCCATCCCCCGCGAAATCCACTTGTCCATCCGGCACACCGGGCTTGCGCAGCACCTGCCGTAGGTCCGGCAGCCACAGGTGCACGCGGCAATGGAAATCTGCGTCGAGCGGCGCGAAGTTCTTTATTTCTCCCCGCCCGTTCACCGTGCTGTTCGGCAATTTCAATTCGAAATCATCGAACGACACTGAATTGCGCGTCAGCGTGAATTTCGTCGCTATATCGGAACGAAACGGCAAATACCTCTTCGCCGCAATCTCCACCTGCTTCCATCCCAGCTGCGCGACGTACGCCTCCTTCCCCGGCGTCCTCGCCTCGTAATTCATCACGAACTCGAAATCTTTTCCCTCCGCATCCAGCGGAATTTTCGCGTCGTTGAACATCATCGTCCCGTCGACGATCTTCAGTTGCGCGATCTGCAGATTGAACAGTTGCTCCTGCCACGGCTTTCCCGGAGGGCGCTTCACGGCGGGCGTGGGAACATTGCTGCGCCCGTCCTCATCCACGCGCACGAACACCGACGGCCGGTCGATTTCCAGATTGCTCATTGAAATTTTCTTATGGAAGAAAGAAATGACGTGCACGCCTACTTGAATCTTGTCCGCGTGGAAGAAAGGCGGCAAGCCCGCCGATTCCTTTCCGTGAAGTGTGAAGTCGTCCAGCTCGGCGTGCAGGGGGAACAGCCAAAAATGAAACGCGCCTAGCTCGACTTTCCCGCCCGTGCTGCTTTCAACTTTCTTTACGATGTACCCGCGCGCCCACCGCTCTCCCGCGCCGCTTTCCACGATCACCGTAATCGCCACGGCAATCACCATCACGGCGACGAGCGCCATCAGCAGGGCGCGGATAACCCACCTTCTCATCCGCCCCCTCCCGAGGGCTGGACCACGATTCGAAGGCGCGCTTTCGCTTCTTCAAGCCACTGCGCAGCTTTTTCGTTGATTTCCTCTTGTGTCAGCAATTGCTTGATTTGCGCTTCCACTTGATCGAGCGGCGGCACGGTCAATCCTTGTTTCTGCAACTGCGGCGCAAGCTGTTTTTGGTAATAGGCTTCGATTTCCGCCGAAGTCACTTGCGCCGCCGCGTGGAATTTGTAGTTCAGGAACCGCACATAATAAAGTTGCCGCTCAATCACCTGATGCAGCCCATCCTGCGTCAGCCCGCAGTGCGCCAACTGCTCCTCGAATTCCTGTGAAGACTTGAATTGCTTCACCAGCGCCTGAAATTCTTGCGACACCTCGCTCGCCGTGGGGTGCGGAAATTTCGTGGCCGCCGCCTCCGTCCGCACGATCCATTGATCCACCAACTCCTGCAACACCTCCGCGCGGCTTTCCGCGTGCCCGTCGATCAACTGCTGATAATCTTCGAGTTGCCGTACTTCGCTATCCGTCACCACGTCATCGCCGATGCGTATTGCGATGCCGTCAATATTCGTCTCCTTTGAACCTGCCGTCGCGGTCTTGGAATCGCTCTGTGGCGTGGAAACTTTTCCGGGCGCGGTCTGCCCCGCCGCTGGCAACGCCAAACCAAGTAACAACGCAAATATTGCGCCCGCGTTTCGCATCAAAATATGGAACCTATATTGAAGAAGAATTGGAAATGAGGCAATCGTGACGTTTGAATCTGGTTCGGAGTCACATTCGTATTCAAGAACTGAAACGTAGCCGGATTCAGCTGGTACGCCAAATCGATGCGCACTGGCCCGATGGGGGTCGCGTACCGAAAACCCCATCCAATCGTGTGCGAGAAATAATTCAGGTTCGGACACTGCGATTGCAGAAGCCCCGAGCCCGGCGTGCAAGCCGACGGCGGCGGCAACGGGCTGTAGCGCAACGAAACGTGATGAATATCCGAAAACACGTTCCCCGCATCGTAGAAAATCGCGCCCCCCAGATGGCTTCCCACGAACGGTAAGTGCATTGGGAACCGCAATTCCTGATTGAATCCCAGCAGCACCAGACCGCCGACCGGGAAGCCGGTGTTGACGTCGCGCGGTCCCGCCTGGTTCAACGCGAATCCGCGTATGCTCGTTCCGCCGCCCCCGAAAAACTTTTCCGGCAGCGGAATGTTGTCGGACGTCGATCCGCTGAAGGGCTGCTCAATCCCAAACGTCGTTGAGCGCGCGAACACCAGCGATCTTCCAATCGGCTTAAACGTCGAATTCTGTATCTGGAACCGCAAGTAGCTCGCCGTCGATCCCAGTGACTTTGTCGCCGTGCTGATGTCCGCCGTATTGAAACTCCCTTTCGACGCGTCCGCCGGATTGTCGCGCCGGTCGCGAATCCACGTCAGCCCAAAGCCAGAAACTTCCGTCGGCTGGCTGAACAGTGGCACTTGCTCGACCGAGACCTTCAGGTTGCTCGCCACCACGTGCCGGTAAAAATACCGATAGGTTAACGAAGTCGATGTCGAGACATTCTGCACCAATTGCAAGCTTCCTTCGTAGCGCGTGGCGGTAAAAGTATTCACGTAGCTCGCCTTGTCCGCAAAACCTGTGATAATCAGATTCAGCCACGACTGCGCCAGAAAATTCGGCGCGGTATAGCCCAGCAGCCCCTGATATTCCAGCGTGCTGCCTCGCAGTTTCAATGAAACCGTATGCCCGCGTCCGCCCACATTGATTTTCGAGACCTCAAGAATCCCCAGCGGGCTCGCTTTCAGCGTCGTAGCCGTCGCGCTGGATGTCGACGCCAGCCGCTGCGCCTCAAACCCGAATCCGTAGCTCAACGTGTACCGCTTTCCTTCCTCCACCGCCACCACTACTTGTTTTTCCGGGTACGTGCCTTCCGGATTTTGTGGCGCCACTTGCACGCGGTCAAAAATCGCCAGGTTGTAAAGCTTCTGCTGCGTCGCGATCACGTCTCCTTCTCGCAACGGCCCGCCCGGCTTCACCGTCACTTGCCGTGAGATGATGCCCGGCCGCGTGTAGCGGTAGCCCGCCAGCAGCACGCGGCTCACGTCCACTCGCTGCCCCTCCGTAATGCGGTACACCAGATCAACGCGATTCGTTCCGGCGGGATTCTCCTTCGCGTCGAACTGCGCGTTCGGAAAGCCCTGGTCAAAATAATACGCCAGGATGTTGTCCCGGTCCGACGTCACGTTCGCATCCGAATACGGCTGTCCCTTCGTCGACGCGATCACCGTCAGCAACTGCGCATTGGTCAGCGCGTGATTCCCCACCAATTGCAAAGTCGCCACGCGCGTCTGCTGTCCCTCGGTAATGTGAAATGCTACGAACAAATGCCCTTCCTTCCCCTGATAATCGTCGGTCACTTCCGGACGCACATCTGATTGCAGGAACCCGTTCGCTAAATACATCCCGCGAATCGCATTCGCGTCGTTGCGCACCATTTGCTGGCTGAAATGCCCTCGCGACAACACGCTCTGCGCCTGAATTTGCACCCGGCTCGACAGCAGTGACGTGGGGAAGTACTTGTTTCCATCGATTTGAATCCCCACCAGCCGGTGCTTTATTCCGCGATGAATTGTGTACTGGATCACCTCCAGCGGAGAAGTCATATCCCCGTTCGTTGTGTAAGTCACCGTCGAATCGAAGTAGCCTTCTCTCTGCAACAGGTCGCGTATATTCCGCTGTCCTTCTCCCAACAAGTCCGGATCCACATCCCCTTCCTCATAGATGGGCACCAGCTTTCGCACCTGTTTCGCGGAAATCTTCATGCCGCTCACGTCCACCCGCACCCGCGGCCCGGCTGTCACATCCAGCGTGATGGGCAGCGTGTTGCTGTTCTCGTCGTACTTTCCCCGGTTCGTCACCACTCGCGCGCTCAAATACCCCTGCGTCACCAGATAATTCCGCAGCCGCTCCGTTCCGCGATCCAGCCGCTCCGCTGTCACCTGAGTTCCCTTCTTCAGCCGTGTCTTCCCAAGGATTTGCTTCCCCGTGTATGACGTTTGATTGTTGATTCCCACGGCCGAAATCTTCGCCCGCGGCCCCGGGTTCACCTCCACCGTGATATCGATTTCTTGCGTGTCCGGATGCTTCGCCAGCGCGTAATTCCACTGCGCCTCGTAAAATCCATCGTCCTGCAACGTCTGCGCCAGCCGCTTCAATCCATCATTCAACGCCGAAATCTGAAATGGTTCGCCCAGCGTCATGCGCAACGCCGCCACCGCCGTGCCTTCGTTCGGCGGATCCTTCAAACCGTACACGCGCACCACGTTGTTGTAATAGTTTCGCGTCACCTGGAAATCCACGTGCAAACCGTCCGCTTCGCTTGTCGCCTTCGTTTCCACGTCGGAAAACAATCCCGTCTGATTCAGCGCGCGCAAGCTTGCGCGTTCCGCGTCGATGTGAAATGCATCCCCCGATTTCAGCGGCAATGGCCCAAGTTTTTCCGGAATGGGCGTCCCCTTATCGTCCACCACTTGCACGGACGCGATGTGCTTTCCTTCGAGCGTCGCATCCTGCGCCCACGCGGCTGGAAAAGTCGCGCATGCAGCAAGCAGAAAAATCAGCACACGAGTGCCCGCGAGGATTCTCCCTTCCGGCATTCTGCCTTTGCATTTCATCCTCTCTCCAACTCAAAAGCGCTCAAAAAGAGAAGGCTAGCATACGCGCTGACTCTTGTTTTCCAAAAGGCGATATGATGGAAGCCTTCATTCGAGGGAATTGTGGACCCCGGGCAATTCGAGAAGTATTCGCGCCAGATTCTTTTTGCCGGCATCGGCGAAGAAGGCCAGCAGCGCCTCCTCCAGTCGAGCGCTGTTCTTGTCGGCTGCGGAGCGCTCGGCACCGTTGCGGCCAATCTCCTCGTTCGCGCGGGAGTCGGCCGCCTCAGAATCATTGACCGCGACTTCGTCGAGCTCTCGAATCTTCAGCGCCAGACGCTTTTCGAGGAATCCGATGCGCGTGAATCCCTCCCCAAAGCGGTCGCTGCTCACCGGCGCCTCGTTGCCATCAATTCAGACGTCGCGGTCGAGCCTGTCGTCGCCGACTTAAACCCGGAAAACATTCGCGAGTTGCTTTCGGGCTTCCCCTTGATTCTCGACGGCACCGACAACTTCGAAACTCGCCTCCTTATCAATGATGCCGCAATCGCTCTCGGCGTTCCCTGGATTTACGCCGCGGCTGTTGCCAGTTACGGCCTGACTTTCACGATTCTTCCCGGGCAAACCGCGTGTCTCGCTTGTCTGCTCGAATCGGATGGCGCATCCGACGGCGTGCGGAGCAGCTTTGGCCTCGAGGAAACTTGCGACACCGCGGGTATCCTGAACAGCGCCGCCAGTGTCATCGCCTCCATCGAAGCTGCCGAAGCCACCAAGCTTCTTGCCGGAAAATCCGAAGCCCTTAATGGCCGCCTCGTTTCTTGTGATGTTTGGACGGGCCGCTTCCAATCCATCCGCGTCGCCAGAAATCCGCAGTGCCGCGCCTGCGTGCGCCGCGATTTCACGTATCTCGAAGGCGAAGCGCAGCCTCACGTCACCCTGTGCGGCCGCGATTCCGTGCAAATCCACGAACGCAGCCGCCGCCTCGATCTCGGCGAACTGGGCCGGCGCGTCGAGAAAACCGTCACCGGAGTTCGCCGCAACGATTTCCTTTTGCGTTTTCGCGTGCCGCCGTACGAACTCACCGTTTTCCCCGACGGCCGCGCAGTCATCAAAGGCACGCGCGATCCCGCCGTTGCGCGTTCCCTCTACGCTCGCTATATCGGTGCCTGAAAAGTTTTTTTAAGATTGCAACAGGAAAAGGACCACGATCAACAAACCCGTACGCGTCTTGAAGTGAATGGAAGTAGAAGTGAAAACCCGCCGGCCATCTGCCTAAAGCATCCAGCGAGCGTGTTCAACCCGCGATGCGCCGCTCCGCGTCCTGCCGAGCCGCGATCCGCTCGATATTCTCGCGCGAATTCATCAGCGTAAGAAAAGTGCTCAACACTCGCGCTTTGGTTTCGTCCGTCAGCCCGGTGCCGCCGGTCGCCAGACGCGCCAATTGCGCGCCGTGATCCACGATGTATTGTCTCATTTCGCTGAAACGTTCTCGCGTACACGTGCCCACCGCTGTTTCGCGCCGCATCAGCATGCACGCTTGTTCCAGCTCCAGAGTGAAGTGCAGCACGCAGCGTTTCTCCGCTTCAAGCTCCTGCGGCACTCGCGTCTTGCATCCAACGACTTCGCAATTCACATACATGGCATCCCAAGGCTTTCCGGCTGGCTCTAGTCTCTCACCCCGGCTCTCGCTCTATATAAATGTGTAGCATCCCCCGCCTGCAAAATCCACCACCGCGCCGCGCGCCGCGCCCAATCCGTCATCAACCACCTGCTTTCATCTCGCCTGACTTTGCGCTTGCGGGTGCCCCATCCTGAGCGTTTTCTGCGAAGGGTGGGGTCTTTCCTAGCAGAACTTGCGAACTTTTTTCACGCTGCCCGGCTGGAATCGCTACCCCTTGTAGCTCACGCCTGCCTGAGCCTCGAAGGGTCCCGCCAGCGCCGAACTTGCGCTGTCTGACGTGAGGCTCTTTCCCCCAGCCACCGCGGCGAGCCTGCCTGCCGCAAGCAGGGGATCTGCTTTCGACTTTGCACTTCCGATCAGCATCTTCCGGTAGTGATTAGTTTGTATTAAGCTGTGCGGATTGTGATGAAGCCTTTGCTCTTCGGTCTCTGTGTTGTATTTGCGTTTGGCGGCGCGAGCGCACAGACGCCCAGCACCCAGAAGAATGTCTGGCAGCCATCGCCGGGCCATACGCAAATAGCGATCTGGCCGGTGGCGGCGCCCGATGCGCAGCCTGTTCCCGGGCCGGAGTCCGTGCAAACCGATGCAAAGTCTTTGATTGCCGGTAAGCCGACTACGGGCGTGACCAACGTTACGCGTCCGACGATGACGGTTTATTCGCCAAAGGGAAAGAATACAGGAGTCGCAGTCGTCGTGTTTCCCGGCGGGGGCTTTGAGGAATTGGCCATCGATCTGGAAGGCACGGAGGTCTGCGACTGGCTGACGTCCGAGGGGATCACGTGCGTGCTGCTGAAGTATCGCGTGCCCAGCCTGCCGTACGATTGGCACTGCGACTGTCGTCCCCACAATCAGATGATATCGACATTGTCTCTGGAAGATGCGCAGAGAACCATGGGGTTGGTGCGTCTTCACGCTGCAGAGTGGCACATCGATCCGCACGAGATTGGAGTTCTGGGATTTTCGGCGGGCGGCTATCTGATAGCGGAGATCAGCACGAACTTCACGCGCCGTTTGTACAAGCCTGTTGATGCTGCTGACAAGCAAAGCTGCCGTCCGGATTTTGCGGTGGGCGTTTATCCGGGGCATCTGTGGGTTGGCGGCGATGCCTACAAATTGAACCCGAATGTTCCGGTCACTCGGCAGACGCCGCCAACCTTCTTGGTGCAGGCCGAGGACGACAACGTGGACGGCGTAAACCAATCGGTGGCGTACTACATTGCGCTGAAGAAGGCTGGCGTTCCCGTGGAAATGCATTTGTATGCTCACGGAGGACATGCGTTTGGTCTGCGCCGCACGAAGCTTCCGATAACGCAATGGCCTCAGTTAGTGGATACGTGGCTGGGAACGATCGGAATGATTCCAACAAAGTGATTCGTACTTGAATGCAAATATGCACTGGAACCGCGCCGCCCGGGCTAGTGCGCTGCGGGCTCCGCCGCCGGATGCATTCCGTGTTGGGGAACCCCGCCAGCGCCGAACTTGCGCTGGCTGACGCGAGGCGTTTGTTTTCGATTTTGCCTTTGCGGGTGCCCCATCCTGAGCGGTGTTTGCGAAGGGTGGGGATTTTCCTCGCCGGCATCTCGAACTTTTCCCCGCGTCCGCGTAGTTCACTGCTGCCCTGCGTAAAACGAACAGAGCTGTGCCAGCAGACGCGCCTCTTGCGTAACATTACTCAGGATTTGCCGCGGAAGGCTAGTGCGCTGCAGGCTCCGCCGCCGGATGCATGCCGTGTTGAGGAACTTCGTGAATGCCGCGCGCCGGCGGCTCTTGATGGAAGCGGTAAAATTGATTGAGCGGACCCGGCCCTTTGCCTATCCCGTAACTTTTCTCGATCGCCTTAAACACGTACGCCTTCGCCAGAATCAGCGCTTCTTGAAGTTGCTGCCCCAGCGCGAGCTGCGCCGCCACCGCCGAAGACAGCGTGCACCCTGAGCCGTGCGTGTTTTCACTTTTCACATGGTCGCCGCCAAACGCATTCGCTTCTCCGCCTTCGTAAAGCACATCCGACGGCTTCTCCAAATGCCCGCCCGTCACGATCACGGCTTTCGCGCCCATCTCCGCCAGCTTCTGCGCCGCCGCTTTCATTCCCGCCAGGTCTTTCACTTCCACGCCCGACAGCAGCGCCGCTTCATCCATGTTCGGAGTGATCACGTCCGCGCGTTTCATCAATTCGTCGCGCAGAAATTTCACCCCCGCCGCGTCCAGCAGTTCCGCATTCCCCGCCGACGATTTCACCACCGGATCGAGCACCACATGCGCGAATTTATGTTTGTCCAGAAATTCTGCCACCGCGACGGCGTTTGCTTTATTGCCCAGCATTCCGATTTTCACCGCGGCAATCTGCAAATCGCTCGCCAGCGCGTCCAGTTGCGCGCGCAACGTCGCCGCGGGAGTCACGTGCACCGCCGTCACGCCTTGCGTCGACTGCACCGTCAGCGCCGTCACCGCCGCAACGCCGTAGCAATTGTGCGCCGCGAATGTTTTCAGATCAGCGGCAACGCCCGCGCCGCAGGAAGGATCGAATCCTGCGATCGCCAGCAGAATCGGTGGATGGTGATTCGTGTGGTTCGTGTTCAATTCGTCGCGCCCTCCGCGAGAGGCACAAATGCCGGCGCCACTCGACTCCCCGCGCCGGCTGATTCAAAATGTACGCGCCTTACTTCCCAAAGCGCAACAACATTCTCTCGCGCGCAAAAACTTTTTTCACGCGCACCCAGTACTACAGCGTCCGTCCCCGCCGCCTTTGAGTCGGACAAGTACCTAACGCGCGGTGACTCTTTGGCTGTTGCTGGCGGCAGAAAACGAAGGGAAGATTCCTGCGTGCGGGATATACTTCAAAAACGGCAGGCGAGCAAAACCGTAAGGTCCATTTGACTACTCGCGAAGAGATTGTCCGACAACTCGATTCGCTTCGATTTCACGCGAGGCGCATCTTTGTTTTAGTTCCGCTACTCGTGCTGATCAATGTTCCGCTTCCGATTTACGTCGCTCACCTTGCTTTTGTTCATTCTTCTCCGAGAATAGTGTCGGCCTTCGGCCTTGTCGGGCTTGCGGTCTGGGCGATAAGCGTGCTGATGTTTCTCGCAGTCATCAAACGGACGATTGCACGGCACGCAGTCGCTTGCCCGCTCTGCTCGGGACGTATCACTTGGCGGGAACGAAACATGGTGCTCGCTTCCGGCCAGTGTCCTCGCTGTGGATGCGAGCTATTTCGTCCTAATTAGCCGCTCTAGCGTTTCCTGAAGTCACACGCAATGTCTCGCTCAGGTCTGGTCGCCAGGTCATTTGCCGCCCCACGTATATTTCAATCCCGCGCGGTAATTCAGGCCCAACGCCGGATACCCAATTGCGTCCTGATAATGATGATCGAGCAAATTCTCCACGTGCCCCATCATCGTCACGCCGTGTCCCACCGCGAATTGCGTTCCCAGGTCCAAACGAAAATGGCTCGGATTGCTCGTCAGTCCGAATCCCAGAAAATCGCTGTCCGTCTCGCGCCCCACAAAATATCCCGCCAGATTCCAATCCATCCGGCGGAATGCCGCGTTCAAAATCAAATCCGCCGAATGGAGCGGCCGCAAGAACAATCGATTGCCCGGCGCCTGCGTGGGATCAAACGCATTCGGCGCTTTCAGCACGCGCGTGTCGTCGTAGCTGTAATTCCCGATGATTCCCAGCCACGTGAACGGCTTCGCTTCAATCGTCGTGTTCACGCCAAACGCGCGCGCCGAATCCGTGTTGAAAAAAGTCCCGTAGCCGACCGAATTCAATTCCGCCGCGGGACATCCCGGCGGCACCGCGAGCGAGCACGGCCCAAATCCCGGCGGCGGACACGAAGTGAAGCTCACCATGTCGCTGAAGCGGTTGTGAAAAAACGTCGCCGAGAATTTCACGCGTTCCTCCGCCATCACCTGATCGACGCCCACATTGAATGTATTACTGCGCTCCGGTTTCAAATTCGGATTCCCCGGAAAGCATGGATCCGCTTCGAACGATTGCGAGAAGTTCGGCTCCTTGATCCCCAGTCCGTAAGAAGCGCGCAGCCGCGTTTCGCCCCAGAAGCCGCTGCTGCCGAATCGCGCCAGATACGCGAGCCCCGTGCGCGGCACGAATCGCGTGCCGAAACTCGCGTTGTCTTCCGCGCGTCCTCCCGCAATCGCCGTCAGTCGCCGCCCAAATTGATAATGCGTCTCGAAATATCCTCCCTGATTATTTCGACGCTCGTGCGGCCCGATGGCCGATCCGTTTTCCACTTCGTAGTCGTAGCCCAGCGAGATTGCGCCGTTGCGAAATAGATAAGTCGATTGTTCTTCGAACGCGACGCGATTGAATTTTGTAATGTCCGCGAAGAATGGAACATCCGCGTCCAAATCGCGAAAGTAAGAATCCGTTCCCGCGACGTGGTGTGTCCAGTGAGTCCCCGTCGCAAAATCCCAACTCAAATTCGCCGAGAAATCGTGCAAGTCAGACGACTGTCCCGGCTGGAAGAACGTCGGAAAATCTATCGCTGTTTGTCCCGGCTGACCCGCGTCGCTCGCCGCGCTGCGCAACGACAGCCGCAAATGATCCGAGTCGCTGAATTTCCATCCGAAATTCCCAGACATCGTCGTGTCGCGAAATCTGTCATTCGGTCCTTGCCCATTGCTGCCGAAATATGAAATCGCACTCGAATAATCAAAACGCTTGTCGAGTCCGCTCAGTTGCGCTTCGCCCTGCCGCGTACTGAACGACCCGCCCTCGCCCATCACCGTAAATTCCGGCTCTGACGAAGTTCCGCGATGCGTGAAAATCTGCACCGCGCCCGTCATCGCGTCGGAACCAAACAGCGCGCTCGACGCTCCGTGCACGATTTCGATTTTGTCCACATTAGATAAATCGAGATTCGAGAAATCCATATCGCCGCCCGGCTGGTTCACCGGAGTGCCATCCACAAGCACTTTTGTGAAATTCGAATTCCCGCCATCCAAGAATAATGACGTGATTCCGCCCAGCGGCCCCAGCCGCGAGAGATTCGCGCCCGCCGTCGAAGTCAGCAACGGCGCAAGCCAGATTTCCTGGCGCTCGTCGATATCTTGCCGCGTCAGCACCGTCACCGGCGAAGCGACTGTGTTCGCAGGCGCCGGCTCCGCTTGCGCCGAGACGACCACGGTCGACGCCAGCGGCGCCAGTTCCAAGCGCGCGTCCCACCTGCGATGATCGCCCGCCGCGAGAGTAAATTCTTGCTCGCTCGCCGCCATCTGCGCGTGCTCGATGCGAATTTTGTATTCACCCGGCGGAAGCTCCACGGAGTACGAACCGTCCGCGCCACTTCTCAATTGCGTCACGATTGTGTTGTGCAAAGTGTTGTTCGAAATATTCTTCGAAATGTTCTCGACAACGATTTGCGCATCAGCCACGCCCGCGCCGCTGCGATCCGCCACGCGTCCGGAAATTGTTGCATTCGATTGTGCGTGGATTGAATTCGAAATCAGGGAAAGTGAAAACCCAAGAAGCAGAAATACAAACAGCCGCACACGAAGTCTCATTTTTATCCTCCGGCTCCCTCTCGCGCGGGAGTTTGAAGGCTGTCCCGAAATTCAAGCTGCAAATTTTGCACGCAGCCTGCACTCGAGATGGAAACTCCGCCGGTCTCCTGGCTTGGCGGCATTCTGCTGAGCCCGGCCTTCCCGCCGCGGTGTCGCGTCTTTCGACGAACACCGAAACAGTGGCGCG
>DASRQP010000025.1:0-3510 GCA_035696585.1 Candidatus Acidiferrales bacterium
AGTAGAAAGCACGCCCACGTTTTTCATCAACGGCCGCCCCCTGATCGGCGGCGACAAACAAACCCTGGAACAAACCATTCGCTTCGAACTAGCCCGGGGCCACTAGCGACCCGCTCCCCTTGATCGGCAGCGACAAACAAAGCCCGCGACAAAACCATCCCCCTTCGAGCTAGCCTGGGGCCACCAGCCATCCCCCCAAGCTAGCTAGGGGCGTTAGCCATCTCGATTTGCCAGCACCCATTAGCAAAATGCCCGCCGCGTCTGTCTCTCTGAGAGCTTGCCAAGTGACGCAGCCTGCTCCGCCCCGCACAGCCCTGGCTGTTCCACATCTCACTTTACAATATATACATAATATAGATTATACGAACAAGCTAGCGCCGCGGCGCCCGCGTGTCAAGTAATTTCCGCGCGTCGCTGTCCTTCATGAAAGCTAGCATCGGCGTGGCCTCGCAGTGGATCGGCAATGGCTTTGCTGTCGGCACGCAGCGCACGGTAAGCGAGACCGCATACTGCGCAGCCATTCTTGTCCATCCAGGCGGGGGAAATGATTGCGTGCGCCTCGTCAGAGTAACGCTGCGAAGCAGCCCAGGTCATTTGTTTGAGAGCGCCCCAAGTTACGCACAGCGGGCCAGTGGCGTTATACGCCGGAACCCAAACCGAGTGGCCGCCCCAAGACCCAGGCGCGCCGTCGATGCCTTCGGCCACATCCCAGACGTCCATATTCTGCCACGCGACGGGTAGCTGCAGACCAATGTCGACGCCGCCAAACAGGGCGACTGCTTGCTTAATGTGTTCCTGATTGGCGGGGTCCGGGTCGACGAAGCCGTCCAGCAGAACGCCCCCGTAATCGTCGGCCTTCCAGAGATTAAGGAAGTCCACGATCACAAAGCCGTTGTCTGTTGCCGGATCGCCGGGCGCGTACCCTGCCCACCGGGAATAGTAGGAGAGCACCACTGCGTCCGACATTGTGCGTTCGATCCCAACCTGCGCGGGAAGTCCCGCGTTGACTGTCCATGTCTGAATCGCGTGCGCGCCGGCAGCGAACACGCAATCGCCGTGGCTATCGTTTCCCATCATGCCCCAACTCGTCACGCCCGCGGTCCAATCGACGGCTGCAGGTGCCGGCGGTAGATCGGCTTTGAGGTATGCAGCCAAGCGCAGCTTTCCATGCCGCGCCGGGCCTTTCCCGAGCTTGCAGTTGGCTGGGTCATGGAGCATCAATGTATCTCGTACTGCGCCAGGTTACCCTGCAGCACAATCGCGTTGTAGGAAGCTTTCAATGCAGCCGGAGACGGCGGCTGAACCTGTGCGGCTTTTGGGCCCGCCTTCGCGGTTGGCACCAGCGTCTGAATCGTCAGCAGCGTGCCCTCGGCTAAGGTCACGATGCCCGTGATCGTCGCCTGGAGTTGCGGATTGAGCAGCCGCGCCGCCGAGAGGATTTGCTGCAAGTTCGCCTGCACTGCGGTTAGCGCCGTGTCAATCTGCCCGAGGACGGTCGCTTTCTGCGCGGCCGGAGCGGCGTTGTAAGAATTAACGAGCGCCTGAATAGTCTCAAGCTCTGTTTTCGCGGTCGCCGCGACAGCCTGAATTTGTGTTGCGACTTGCGCATTCCCCGGTTGTCCCTGCGCTGCCGACACAATCGCGGCAATGTTCTCCGCGATCTGCACGAGAACGGGCAAGTCGGCCAAAGCGGTGGAAATCCAAGACGTGTTGCAAGCGGTCACAACCATTGCCGCTGACAGCGCGATTGCTACGAAGGGCGTCCAAATTCTGCGTCGAATCATAAGTCTCCTTTTTGGTTCAAGAACGTCAAGTTCCGCGAGAGCAACAAATCGCGCGGTGTATATCTCCAAACAGCCGCCGAAGGCCGAGTGCTCAACAGCGGAAAGCCGACATGCTCGAAACTCGCGGCCACAAGCTCCGAGCAAAACCATTTCGTTTCGTCGCGCCAGTTCCGGTCAATCGCGATCCCCGCAATGGCCGAGAAGTCGTACGGCTTGCCGATCTGCGTTCGCGCCCATTCGTATGCCTGCAAAATTTCTTTGGCTGTGAACTGCTCGACGCGGCTGTAGTGGTCCTTCGCGCACGGACGCACTTTCACCCCGCCAACCGAGCGCGCGCCAAGAGTGATCCCGCGATCAATGTCAACAAACTCAGCATGTGACGCCCAAGACCGAGTCGAGAATCGAATCGCAGCTGAGATCGGATTCCACTTCTCCGTAACGATCTGCACGCGAACCGGCATTTCAGAGCCCGATCTCCGGGTCGCTCACAATGCCGGGCTGCCCCGAATAAGTGATCGTGATTCCCTTCTGCGCAGCAGTCAGTTTCGCCATCAATGCAACGAACGCTCTCTTCGTGCCGCCGCCAATGAAATCCTCGGAGTGGGAGTTCCCTACCATCAGGCACGCTTCTGTATCCTTCGGGTAATCGCCCCAATGAATTTCCACGCTTGTGAATCCCGGCACATCTTCGATATGCGGTGTCAAACATTGAAACTTCGGCGACCATGCCAGCACGACCTGGTACGTCCCCAGCGGAATCGCGTGCGGCTTCCCTTTCGATTGATCCAGACGCGGCTCCATCGTGTACGCCTGAAACACGCCGTCAATGTCGAGCATCCCGCACGTGGAAATCGGCGTGAACCAGTGGCGCGTGACAGTAAGATTCATCGCTTCGGAAAATCCTTTGCGCTCCAAGTGGCACAGGCTTCAGCCTGTGCGCCGTGGCTTTGAGCCAGCGCGAAAATGACAGCGGCCGCGGCGTATCTGACCTTCTCTCGTTGATTGTTTTTCAGATGAGGAATACGGAATAAGAAATAGCGGAGGGTTTGAGTTTCTTCAGTTCAAACGAGTTTAGCGAATCGCTGTAAAATTCCGGCAATGCGTTTACGTTTTGCACTCCGCGGGATCCGGCGCTGCTTGCTTGCCGAGGTGCAAATCGACCGCCGGCAAGAAGTTCGGCGAGTTTTCGACGCTCGTGTTGTACGCGCGCGCTATGTTGGCCGCGATCGTATTCAGGAACTTGAACATCCACTGGTAGAACGGTGACGATTTAGCTGTCGGAGCCGGCAGCGCACCGGTAGCCGCGCTAAATACCCACCACGAAAACACCAATGCGAACGGATGTGCGTGAATGAAGTTCATTTGTTGGTTTCTCTGGTCTTAGTGAATGACTGTCCCGCGAGGCGTGCGAATCACGTACACATAAGCTCCGAATCCTGTCGTTCCTGTTGGTGCGTCGTTCCATGTGTCGGTGAACGTTCCACCGCTGATAGGAATTGTGCGTCCCGAATTCAACACTTCTACAGTCGTCGCTCCCGCCGGCGGATTCGCCAGCGTGAACTGCACGGTGGGTGATGCGTTGCACAGGTTGAGAGCGAAAATGTACTGGTCAACGAGGCCCGTGTTCGGCACAGGATAATTCACCGTGAAGAATCGAATCTCGCCAAACGGGAAGTTGGTCGCGTTCGTGTAGGCACTCGCCGCGCCGCAATTCGCCGAGACGGTT
>DASRQP010000026.1:0-6220 GCA_035696585.1 Candidatus Acidiferrales bacterium
CAGCCCATTATTGTGGCGGATCCCAAGCGGACGTCCATCCGGTTCGAATGGCAGCCCGTGGGCACTGCCGCTCAGTACGAGCTCGAAATCAGCGATACTTCGATGTTCAACCGAGTTCTTGCAGATCGCAAAACAACCGAAACGGCGGTTGAAGTCACAGGCTTAAGTGCTGGCGATTATTTCTGGACTGTAAAGGCGATCGATGCAAAGGGTGCCTCAAGCGAGCCCGCCGCCGCGTCGAAATTCTCGTTGGTCGACCAGGCTAAAGAGCAGAGTATGCTGCTTGAGGTGGATCACATCGAGTTTGATGGCAAAGTGGTGGAAGTGATTGGCCACACGGAACCGGGCTCCGCGCTGATTATTGACGGCGAGGCAGTGGCCGACATTGGCCCGGACGGGAAATTCCGCCACTTCACGCAGCCCATGACCAGCGGCGCGCACGAGATCGTGATTACGGGGCAGGATCGCAGAGGCGGTACAGCGGTCAAGCGCGTGCCTGTGGTGGTTCCTTAGGATTTTCGAAGAGTGAAATAGCACCGCGGACACAGAGATTTGTGGGCGGGGGACGCAGGGCAAGAGGGGATTCATGAAAAACGGATATTCGATGAGGTCGGTCTTCAGTCTTCTTTCATCCGATCTCGCCATAGACCTGGGAACGGCGAACACACTGGTGTTTGCCAAAGGCAAGGGCATCGTGGTGAACGAGCCCTCGATCGTCGCGATCAATAAAAATAGCGGCGAAGTGGTCGCGGTGGGAAAAGAAGCGAAGGAAATGCTCGGCCGCACACCGGGCAACGTGGTGGCCATCAAGCCTATGAAAGACGGCGTGATTGCGGACTTCAAGGTCACGGAAAAGATGCTCACCTATTTTATTCAGAAGGCGCACAACCGGCGCGTTCTGGTGCATCCGCGCATCGTGATCGGCGTGCCGAGCGAAATCACCCCTGTGGAAAAACGCGCCGTGCAGGATTCGGCGTATCGCGCGCGAGCAAGTGAAGTTTATCTGGTCGAGCAAGCGATGGCTGCTGCCATTGGGGCGGGCCTGCCCATCGAGGAACCCTCCGGCAATATGGTCGTCGACATCGGCGGCGGCACCACGGACATTGCCGTGATTTCGATGAGCGGCATCGTCTATTCGCGTTCCGTGCGCGTCGCCGGAAACGAAATGGACGAAGCGGTAATGCACTACTTAAAGCGGAAATACAATTTGCTGGTCGGCGAGCGTACGGCGGAGCAAATCAAAATCGAGATCGGCTCGGCCTATCCGCTGGAAAAACCTCTGACGCTCGAAGTGAAGGGTCGCAACTTGATCGAAGGCGTTCCGCGTACGGTAACTATTGACGACAGCGAAATCCGTGAAGCCCTTTCTGAATGCGTGGCCACAATTCTAAATGCCATACGCGTGGCGCTTGAGCGCACACCGCCGGAGCTTTCTGCAGACATCAGTGATCGCGGCATCGTGCTGACCGGCGGAGGCGCGTTGATCAAGAATCTCGACAAACGCATCCGCGAGGAAACGGGATTACCTGTGTCCATTGCCGACGATCCCCTCGCCTCGGTCGTTCTGGGGACGGGCAAAATGCTGAGCGATTTCCGGCTGCTGCGCTTGGTCTCGATTGACTGAGGAACGTTGCCTGGCGCGCATCAAATATCGAGTCGCTCGCATTGCAGACTAGCCGCGAAAGCGCTGCGGATAGCGCCGCGCATTTTGCCCGGCCTCGAGCGTCTCACTTCCAATCGCTAAATTATTATGGATGTCCCTTCCCGCCAACGGCCCTTGGTTCTGCTGGTCGCCGTGATTCTGGCGCAAGTCCTGTTGCTTGCGTTTCAGATTAAGCGCGGCCAGGATGTGCGGCTCGTCCGCGTGTGGTCGGCTGAGCTGCTGACTCCGCCGCAACGCGCGGGCACCTTCCTGCTTTCGAAAATCGACGGCGCGTGGTTCGGCTATATCGATCTGCGGCATGCGCGGGCGGAAAACCGGCAACTGGCGGACGAGGTCGGGCGTCTGCGTTTGCAAAACCAGGAACTCGAAAGCCAAGCCGCCGAAGCCGGCCGACTCGCGAAATTACTGGGCTTTCGGCAAGCCAACGCTAACGTTCCCATGCTGGCCGCGGAAGTCATTGGGGCGAGCGCGGATTCGAATAGCCAAACCGTTTTTATAAATCGCGGTGAGCGCGATGGGGTACATCACAACATGGCCGTGGTAACGCCCGACGGCGTCGTTGGAAAAATCTTCGAGGCGTTTCCCCATACAGCGCAGGTGCTGCTGATTACCGACAGAGAAAGCGGCGTGGGGGCGTTACTGGCGAATACACGGACTCACGGCGTCGTTAAAGGCACGGCAGGCCCGTTGCTCTGGATGGACTACGTCTCAGCAGCGGAAAAAGTTCCCGCAGGCGAACTTATTTTAACTTCCGGCGAGGATAAGATTTTTCCCAAAGACCTGCCCGTCGGTACGGTCGCGTCAACGAAAACTGGTTTCCCTTTTCAAGCGATCGAACTTGATCCTGCCGCCCATCTAAACCGTCTCGAAGAAGTGCTCGTGCTATTGACTGAGCACTCTTTTCCTTCTGCGGAGAACAGTTCTTCGAGCAACAATCCGGAAAATGCGCCAAGCGCGTCAAACGCCCAAGAAAAAGCAAAAGGCCCGGACAAAACGCCTGCACAACCGGCGAGAAAGCCGGCGTCCCCGGCAAAGCCCGCCCCAGGGAACCCCCAAAAGGAACAGCAATGACACGAGGACGTCGATGACCGTGCGAATGGATTCCGAGGCGCAGCACATCGAGGTCCATAAATTCTACGGCGGCACGGTCGTAGTGGTGTGCTTCCTCGCACTCGTGCTCCAGGCTTTTCTGAATAAATTCAGCACGCACTTCCAGTTGCTCGAGCTACCATTATTGGTCGTGGCTTATTTCGGGCTGAGCCGCAGAAATTCCGTCTCGGGAATGTTCCTCGGAACGCTCGTCGGTCTCTTGCAGGATGGCATCAGCCACACTCCCATAGGCCTCTACGGCATCGCGAAGGCGGTTATCGGATACATTGCATCGTCGGTTGGCGCGCGGCTCGACACGGAGCATCCCATCAGCCGTTTCATTCTGATGTTTCTGTTTTTCCACGTTCATCAGATTGTTCTGGCCATCACGATTCATCTGTTGCTGGCGAGCTCTGAACCTTTCTTTTCGGCTCAATTGTTGATCGCTTCACTTATCAATTCTGCTGTGGCCGTATTCCTCTTCGCAGGGCTCGACCGTTTGCGACGCTGAAAGCGTGGCGATTGCGTTCGCGCTCCCATTGGCCTAACATGCGCGGGCCGCCGATGCCGGAACTGAATCCCGCCGCCGAACGCTCGAATCAACGCAACGCCGTCATTGCCTGCTTCCTCGGATGGACACTTGACGCTTTCGATTTTTTCATTCTCACGTTTGTCCTGGCACCGATCGGCAAAGATTTTCACAAGTCCATCCCAGAGATTGCGCTGGCGATAACAGCGAGCTTGGCCACTCGGCCGATTGGCGCATTTATTTTCGGTTTGCTGGCGGATCGTTACGGTCGCCGTCTGCCGCTGATGCTGGACGTTTTGCTTTATTCGGCGGTTGAGGTGGCCTCTGGATTCGCGCCCAGCTACTCCGTGTTTCTTGTGCTGCGTTTGCTCTACGGTATCGGCATGGGCGGCGAATGGGGAGTTGGCGCGTCGCTCACGATGGAATCCGTTCCCGCGAAGTGGCGTGGAATTCTTTCCGGCGTTCTGCAGGAGGGCTATGCTTTCGGCTATTTGCTGGCCGCGATCGCCTACTGGCTCGTGTTTCCGCACTTCGGCTGGCGCGCGATGTTTTTTATCGGCGGCTTGCCGGCACTGTTGACTCTGTTCATCCGCTCGAAAGTGAAAGAAAGTCCGGCGTGGACCGCGACGCAAACGCATCTCGATTGGACCGCCTATTTCGGCGCGATTTTTCGGAACTGGAAGCGTTTCGCATACCTCGTGCTGATGATGGCGCTGATGAATTTTATTTCGCACGGCACGCAGGATTTCTATCCTACGTTTCTGCAATCGCAGCGGGGTTACGGCCATGGGACCACGGCATTAATCACCGTGATCTCAATGATTGGCGCGATTGCGGGTGGGACGCTCGTCGGCTTGTATTCGGACCGTCGCGGGCGCCGTCGCGCCATGATTGGCGCCGCACTTTTTGCAGTAGCCCTGATTCCACTGTGGATTGCAGCGCCGAACTTGCCCCTGATTCTGCTCGGCGCATTCCTGATGCAATTCATGGTGCAGGGCGCTTGGGGAGTGATTCCCGCGCACATCAACGAACTTTCGCCGGACACGCTACGCGGCTTTTTTCCCGGCTTCGCGTACCAGCTCGGCGTACTTTTCGCGGCGTCAAGTGCGTATTTGGAGGCCCTCATGGGCAGGCGGATGAGCTACGGCCACGCCATGGGAATTTTTGCCGTAATTGTGCTCGTTGGCGGTGCGCTGGTCATCGCGCTGGGGCCAGAAGCTCACGGCGTTGCGTTTGGCGGAATGCAAGTCGAACAGTCGTCATCATCCGCGCCCAAAAGCTTTCCTTGACGCTCCTTCGGACGCCTGACCCGAACAAGAGTAAAATTGAATTTGAATTTATAAGGAGAGATCATGAGCGCAACATCGAAACCAGTTCCGTCATCATCCACAATCGAAACGATTCGCGAAAAAGCCCGCCGCCTGGGAATTTTGTCGATGATGTCGACAACCGCAGCCGGCTCCGGCCATCCGACTTCTTGTTTGTCCGCTTCCGAGCTTACAGCCAGCGTGTTTTTCCACGCCATGAAGTTCGACCCGAGAAATCCAAACGGGCCGGAGAGTGACCGGTTTGTGCTCTCGAAAGGACACGCCGCGCCGTTGCTTTACGCAGCCCTTGCCGAAGCCGGAGTGTTTCCCGTTTCGCGCGTGATGACCCTGCGTCAATTTTCGAGCGAACTCGAAGGGCACCCGACGCCGCGTATCCCCGGAGTCGATGCGGCAACGGGCTCACTGGGACAAGGGCTCTCCGTCGGAGTCGGACTTGCGATTGGCGCCAAAATGGACAAGCTTGGCACGCGCGTCTACGTGCTGCTGGGCGACGGCGAGCTCGCCGAGGGCAGCAACTGGGAAGCCGCGGAATTCGCGGGGCACTACAAAATTGACAACCTTACAGCGCTTTGCGATATCAATGCGCTCGGGCAGAGCGAACGCACGATGTACAAGCACGACATGGAAATTTACCGCAGGAAATTCGAGTCCGAGGGCTGGGACACGCAAGTAATCGATGGCCATGATATCGCGGCAGTGCTCTCGGCGCTCGATCATGCCAAGGCCACGATCGGCCGCCCGCAAGCGATTATCGCTCGTACAATCAAAGGGCACGGCGTCAGCTTTCTGGCAGACAAGGACGGCTGGCATGGCAAGCCGCTATCGAAGGAACAGCTCGAGAAGGCCATCGCAGAGATGGGCGGTCCCATCGAAGTCGCGGCCGATCCCGGCCGCTCGTATGCGCGAACGAAATTGCCCGAGCCTCCTGCCTACGCTGAACCCCCCGCGCCAAGCTACAAATCAGACGCTTCCGTGGCGACGCGCGAAGCATATGGCAACGCGCTGAAGCGAATCGGAGCCGTGAATCCGCACGTCGTCGCGCTGGATGGGGACGTCAAGAATTCCACTTTTGCTGAATTTTTCGCCGATGCCTATCCTGACCGTTTCTATCAGGCATACATCGCCGAGCAAAACATGATCAGCGTCGGCGTGGGCTTGGCCGCACGCGGCAAAGTTCCGTTCCTTTCGACCTTTGCATGCTTCCTTTCGCGCGCGTTCGACCAGGTGCGCATGGCGGCAATCAGCCGCAGCCCAATCAAAGTATGCGGTTCGCATTGTGGCATTTCGATTGGGCAAGATGGACCCTCGCAGATGGCGCTCGAAGACATCGCTTCGTTTCGCGCGATTTATGGCTCGACGGTGCTTTACCCCTCCGACGCATACTCCGCGGAACGACTGACCGAAGCCGCTGCGCGGATGCCTGGAATTACTTACATTCGCACTTCGCGGCCGAAGACGCCGCTGCTCTATTCCGCGGCGGATAAGTTTCCGGTGCCGGGTTTCCATGTTTTACGCGAGAGCGCTAGTGACCGAGCGCTAATTGTTGGAGGGGGAATCACCGTGCACGAAGCGTTGAAGGCACACGAGGAACTGAAATCGCAGGGAATTCCC